>NZ_JABWRG010000011.1:0-77621 GCF_014268825.1 Pseudomonas sp. SWRI51
GGGCTGCGCCGCAGCCCCTTGGGTTTTCAGGGCTGCTGCGCAGCCCAACGCGGGACAAGCCCGCTCGCCACAACTGTCTATCATTCCCCACAGGATTGGGTCCAACCAGCAAGGTTGCGGTTGAACATGGCCTTTGTGGGAGCTGGCGATAGCCTGCGATGAGGCCAGCCCAGGCTTGCACAAAACCATAGAACCTCCCAAGAAGTCGTTCAAGGCCCCCAGCCAAGCATTCCCCGCACCACAAACAAAAACGCCCCGGCAAAAGCCGGGGCGTTTCAGGCAAGCATGTCAGGCAATCACTTGCCGGTCCAGCGCTTGAGCACCAAGGTAGCGTTGGTGCCGCCGAAGCCGAAGCTGTTGCTCATGACGGTATCGAACTTGACGTTCTCTTCGGTTTTGGTCAGGACCGGCAGGTCGGCGACTTCCGGGTCCAGCTCGTCGATGTTGGCGGAGCCGGCGATGAAGTTGTTTTCCATCATCAGCAGGCAGTAGATCGCCTCGTGCACGCCAGCTGCGCCCAGCGAATGGCCGGACAGGCTCTTGGTCGAGCTGATCTTCGGAGCCTTGTCGCCGAACACTGCACGCACACCTTTCATTTCGGCGACATCGCCGACTGGGGTCGAGGTGCCGTGGGTGTTCAGGTAGTCGATCGGGGTGTCGACGGTGGCCAGCGCCTGCTGCATGCAGCGGATGGCGCCTTCGCCGCTCGGGGCGACCATGTCGTAGCCGTCGGACGTCGCGCCGTAGCCGACGATTTCGGCGTAGATCTTGGCGCCACGGGCCAGAGCGTGCTCCAGCTCCTCGACCACCACCATGCCGCCGCCGCCAGCGATGACGAAGCCATCACGGTCAGCGTCGTAGGCGCGCGAGGCCAGCTCAGGGGTTTCGTTGCGCTTGGTCGACAGGGCGCCCATGGCATCGAACAGGAACGACTGGCTCCAGTGCTCTTCTTCACCGCCGCCAGCGAACACGATGTCCTGCTTGCCCCACTGGATCTGCTCCATGGCGGTGCCGATGCAGTGTGCCGAGGTCGCGCAGGCCGACGAGATCGAGTAGTTCAGGCCCTTGATCTTGAACGGTGTGGCCAGGCACGCCGAAACGGTGCTGCCCATGGTGCGGGTTACGCGGTATGGGCCGACACGCTTGACGCCTTTTTCGCGCAGGGTGTCCAGGGCTTCCATCTGGTTCAGCGTGGAAGCGCCACCGGAGCCGGCAACCAGGCCGGTGCGCGGGTTCGACACTTGCTCTTCAGTCAGCCCAGAGTCCTTGATCGCGTCCTGCATCGCCAGGTAGGCGTAGGCAGCGGCGTGACCAACGAAGCGATAGACCTTGCGGTCGATCAGTTCTTCGAGGTTCAGGTCGATGGAGCCGGAAACCTGGCTGCGCAGCCCCATTTCCTTGTATTCCGGGTTGAAACGGATACCCGGACGGCTGTTGCGCAGGTTTTCGGTGACAGTAGCTTTGTCATTGCCCAGGCACGACACGATGCCCAGACCAGTGATAACGACGCGGCGCATGCGAATAACCCTTAGAAGTTTTCAGTGGAGGTGAACACGCCGACCCGCAGGCCTTCGGCGGTGTAGATCTCGCGGCCGTCGACGCTGACCGAACCATCGGCGATGGCCATGTTCAGCTTGCCCTTCAGGACGCGCTTGATATGAATGTTGTAGGTGACTTTCTTGGCAGTAGGGAGAACCTGGCCAAAGAATTTCACTTCGCCCGAACCCAGGGCACGACCACGGCCTGGCAAGCCCTGCCAGCCGAGGAAGAAGCCTACCAGCTGCCACATGGCATCGAGGCCCAGGCAGCCTGGCATCACCGGGTCACCTTCGAAGTGACAGGCGAAGAACCACAGGTCCGGGTTGATATCCAGCTCGGCGACCAATTCACCTTTGCCGTACTTGCCGCCTTCTTCACTGATATGGGTGATGCGATCGACCATCAGCATGTTCGGCGCGGGCAGTTGCGCATTACCTGGGCCGAACAGCTCACCGCGACTGCAGCGCAGCAGGTCTTCCCGAGTAAAGGCGTGTTGTTTGGTCATGCGAGCTCCTCAATAACCCCCTGTGGCAGGGGACGAATCTTCCCGGCCGGCCCGAATGCTTGGCATCCGAGGCGGCAGCCTACAGGTAGACTATTGCGTTGTGGTGAAAGTCACAGCGCACCTGGCAAATGAGTACAGGTGTGCACTGAAATGCATTTTCAGGGCCTGCGTCGGTCCTGTCCAGTCTTTAAGACTGCCGCACTTTAGCATTTATCGCCAGTCGCAGCTTCCTGACCGGGCAACCAGCGGCGCAGGGTGAGCTGCAAGTCAGTGCGTTTGAACGGTTTGCTCAGGTAATCGTTCATTCCTGCAGCCAGGCAACGCTCGCGATCGCCCTCCAGTACATTGGCGGTCAGGGCGATGATCGGCAGCCCTTCGCCCTGTGGCAACTGGCGGATACGCCGGGTGGCCTCATAGCCATCGACCAGTGGCAGGCGGCAGTCCATCAGCACCGCATCGAACGGCTGCTGGCTGATCAGCTCGACCGCCTCTGCGCCGTCGGTGGCCAGCCCCACGTCAAAGCCAAGGCTGCGCAGCATGGCCTCCATCACGCTTTGATTGACCAGGTTGTCCTCCACCAGCAGTATCCGCCCGCCGTGTTTGCCCGCGGTCATGGGGCTGGCTGCGCCTGACAGGCGCGGCGCCGGGCTGCTGGACAGCGCCAGCGGCATTTCCAAGGTAAAGGTCGAGCCAATGCCCACGCGGCTCGTGCCCTTTAGCTGGCCGCCCATGCGCTCGGCCAGGGTGCGCGCGATCGACAGGCCAAGGCCGGTGCCACCATAGCGCCGCGAAATCGAACTGTCGGCCTGCTGAAAGGCCACGAACATGGTTTCCAGGCGAGCGCTGTCAATGCCGATGCCGGTATCGCGCACCGCGCAACTGAACCACAACACCTGGCGCTCGAGCAGTTGCCAGCGCGCCTGCACGGTAACTTCGCCTTGTTCGGTGAACTTCAGCGCATTGCCCACCAGGTTGAGCAGTATCTGCCGGATGCGCGTCGGGTCGCCGACCACCCGCGCGGGCGCTGCGTCCTCGGGCAGTTGCAGGCGCAGTTGCAGGCCGCGCTGCTGGGCAGTGTGCTGGAACGACTGCACGCAACTGCTGATCAGCTCGGCCAGGTTGAAGTCGATGTGCTCAAGCTCAAGGGTGGTGCGCTCGATGCGCGAGAAATCGAGAATGTCGTTGATCACCTTGAGCAAATGCCCGGTGGATTCGCTGGCCACGGCGGTGTACTCGGCCTGCTCGCCGGTCAAACGGGTGGTTTCCAGCAGTTGCAGCATGCCCAGCACGCCATTCATGGGGGTGCGCAGCTCATGGCTCATCATCGCCAGGAAGTCGGATTTGGCCCGGTTGGCCTGCTCGGCCTCTTCGCGGGCCTGAATCAGCTGGCCCATGGCCTGCTGCTGCTCGTGGGCTGCGAGGTTCAGGGCGCTGGCCAGGTTGTTGATGTGCCGCGCCAGATGGCCCAGCTCGGTGTCGTCAACCTCAGGTAGCGGCGCGTTGAAGTCGCCTTGCTGGATGGCCTTTACGGCATGGCCCATATCGCTGATGGGCCGCGACAGGCTCATGGCCAGGCGCCGCGCCAGCAGGAAAGTGAACACCAGGGCGAAGAGGGCGAGAATGCCGGCCTTGATCACGATTTCCTGCTGACGCTCGCTGAAGGCATCGTCGGACATGCCGACGATCACCCGCCCCAAGTAGTCATCGCCCAGGCTCGGTAGTTGCGGCTTACCCTGCAGAAAATCGGCGTCCAGGCGGATCTGCTGCAAGCGGATTGGCGCCTGGAACACCTCGACGCGCTGCGCCCGGTTGGCGCTTTCATCGGCTTGCTCGACATACACCAGAATATGGTTGCGGCTGTCCTGCACCTCCAGAAACCGCACGTGGGGGATACTCAACGTGGCCCGCATCAGGCTGTCGAGCACCTCGTTGTTGCCCGAGATCACCCCGTACTCCGAGGCCGGTGCCAGCTGGTTGGCAATCAGTTGCCCGGTATGGTTCAGCTCCTGACGCAAATCCTGGATGCGCACGAAGGTGAAGAAACCGATCAGCAACAGCGTCAGCAGCAGCGCCGGGCCAAGGCTGATGATCTGCGTGCGGGTATGGATGTCCCAGCTCAGGAGTTTGCTCATGGGGTGGGTTCTCCTGCGGCAATGACCGCAGCGGCGGCCTCGGCAGCGATGGCTTCAAGGCCCAGGGCGCGGGCAACCTGCTGGTTGCCGCTGACACCGAAGCGTGCGGGGTAGAGGCTGCGCGGCCAGTGTGCCGGCGGCTGGTCGAGCAACTCGTCGAGCACCGCCAGCCAGTCGTCCTGGTCGCTATAGGTGCTGGCCAGGGCGCCGGCGCGGACAAACCCGGCGTTCGGGCCGATCAGCGCCATCTGCCGGCCGTAGCTGCTCAGCAGTACGTTCTTGGCGGATTTGGAGTTGTACAGTTCAGGGTCGTCGAGGCCCAGCAGCACGTCACTGTTGGCCAGCAGTTGCTGCAACGGGCGGCTGTCGCGCAGGTCGTGCCAGCTCTGGGCGACGATTTCCAGGCCCATCGGGCGTGCGGCCTGGCGCAGTTCATCGAGCAAGAAGGCGCTGTGCTCGCCGTACAGCACACCGATGCGGCGCGCCTGTGGCAGCAGGTAGCGGGCCAGACGCAATTGCCGGGCCAGTGGCGGGTCGCTCCACAGCAAGCTGAGATAGGCCGGGCGCGACGTGCCCAAACGCCGCTCGGCCTGGACCCGGCTGACGCGCAGGGCCAGGGCAGGTGGACCGGCGCTCTCGCTCATGCGCCATTCCATGGCCGGGGTGTCCAGCAGCACCAGGCGCGTGCCGGCCTTCAACTGCCCCGGTTTAGGCATTTGCTCCACCGCGCGAAACTGCACCTGGTCGTCGGCGCGGCGCTGTTGCAGGGCGCTGACGAAGCTGCGGATACCAGGCTGGTCGTCGGCGCCCACCAGCAGCACTTCGCTGGCAGACAACGAGCCCAGGGGCAGCAGGCACAGCAGCAGTAAACGCAGCAGTATCAGCATCAGAATTCCAGCTCCGCGCTGACGCTCAGGCGTTGGCGGCTGTCGTAGCGGTTCTGCGCCACGGTGGTCGGCTCATCGTCCAGGCGCTGTTGCCATAGCGCGGCCAGCTCAAGGTTGCTGCCTTGAACCCTGAAGCGTTTGGCCAGGCGCAGGTCGATGCGCTCGTAGCGGTAGGCGTTGAGCGCGTCGTCGCCGTAATAGAAGAGGGCGCTCGACCAGCCTTGGCCCCATTCACGCATCCAGCCTGCCGAGCCGCTGTTGCGCGCGGTCAGGCGGCTGTCGGCGGGGTTGCTGGCCCAGGCATCGACGTAAGCGTAGGTCAGGCGCAGGCGGTCGCGGCGGCTCAGTTGCCAGTCGAACTGCGCCTCGCTGCCACTGAAGCGAGCCTTGTTGGCGTTGCTGGCAATGAACTGGTTGTTCTTCAACGGCTCGCTGATCATCCCGGTGATCTCGTCGTAGAACAGCTTGATGTCCATGCTCAGGTCGAGGTCGCTGAAATAGCCGTTGTAGCCCAGTTCGCGCGAGCGCATGCGCTCCTGGTCGAGGTTGCCCGGGCCGCGGGTCTTGACGAAGAACTGGCCGTTTTGCACACCGGGCTGGCGCGGCGTGAGGTTTTTGACCGTGTAGCTCCAGTTCACATTGTTCTCGAACATGTCCGGCGAACGGATCGCCTCGGAATACACCGCGCGCAGGCCGTGGCGCGGTGTGATCAGGTAGTTCACTGCAACCCGAGGGGTGAGCGAGTTGCCCGACAGTTGCGAGCGCTCGTGCATTGCGCCGCCCTGGACGATCCAGTGTTCGTCCAGGCGCCATTCAAGCTGGCCGAACAGGCGCCAGGTCTGGTCGTCGATGCTGCCATTGAAGTAGGTCTGCGAATCGGCCTTGTCGTAGCGGTAGTTCATGCCGCTGACCATGCGCAAGCTGTCGGTCAGGTTGAGGGTGTCCTGGATTTCAAGGTCGTAGCGGGTTTCGCGGGTGCTCTGGTCGACGTCACCGCACACCGGGCTGCTGCCGCCTGCCGCCCAGCTTGCCTGAACCTGCTGGCCCAGGGCATTGAGTACCGGGTCGGCGCTGGCCGGCACGCTGCCGGTCCACAGGTTGCGGGCAACGGTTTCGGCGTAGGCGGGGCTGAGCTGCCACAGCCGGGTGAGGTCTGGGTTGAAGGCGATGGCCGCGTCGCACGCCCTCCACACTTGCTGGCGGTCGAAGTGCTGGGCCGAGCCTTGCACGTACAGGCTGTGATCCGGGTTGAGATCGATGCTCCAGCGCATGGAGCCTGCGTAGTCCTTGGCATCGACGTCGGCATCGTTGCCCAGGCTGTAGGCGCCGAATATTGGCTGGTAGGTATACGGGCGCTGGTTGCTGCCTTCCTTGGCCGCCAGTTGCCAGTCCAGGGTCTGGTCGTGGCTCAGGTAATGGCTGGCGCTGAGGTTGATGCGGTTCAGGCGGCGGCTGTCGCGGTAGTCATGGCCGACCGCGTCCTGGTCGAAGCCGTCGTCCTGCTGGCCCGACACCGACAGGCGCAGGTCGCCGTCAGCCCAGCCCAGGCCGTGGCTGGCATAGTAGTCGTTGATGCCGTCTGTACCGCGGGTCAGCTTGAGCCGCGTACCGTGGCTGTCGGCGGGGTTGCGGGTGAGAATGTTGACCACCGCCATCAGCGCGTTGGCGCCATAGCTGACGGTATTGGGGCCGCGGAATACCTCGATACGCTCGATGTCCTCGAGCGCCACCGGAATGTCGCTCCAGTCAACCGTTGCAAGGCCTGCGCGATACACCGAGCGGCCGTCGATCAATACCTGCATGCGCCGGGCGTCGTTGACGTTGCTGCCATGGTAATTGACCGTTGGCTGGTTGCCGGCGCCGTAGCCGACCATCATGCCCGGCACCAGGCGCAGCACTTCGGGGATGTCGCGCGCGCCGCTGGCGCGGATCAGCTCGCGGTCGAGCACGGTCATGCTGCCCGGTACTGCGGCTGGGGATTGTTTCAGGCGTGTGGCGGTCAGAACCTGCGGCAGGTCCTGGTTGTCGATAAACAGGTCGTCGGCCATGGCAGGCCCGCCGAGCAGGGCTGTAAGCAGCAGCAGGCGAGGGTAGGGGGGCGTGCCTGGGAACACGGTACGACCTTGTTTCAAAATTGAGCCGGCATGTTACCCGAGCAGCCAAGTTGCAGGCTATAAGCGGCCAAGGCGTTGCCGGTGTTGTTGCTTTTCTTGTCTCTGGTAGCTTGAGGCTCGCGGCTTGCCCCTATAATGCCCCGGTCGCCACTTTTTATGGGTAAACGGACTGGATATGACTGAACAGCAACCTGTTGCAGTTCTGGGTGGAGGTAGCTTCGGCACCGCCGTGGCGAACCTGCTGGCCGAAAACGGCCACCCCGTGCGGCAGTGGATGCGTGACCCGGCCCAGGCCGAGGCAATGCGCAACAACCGCGAGAACCCGCGCTATCTCAAAGGTATTCGCCTGCATGATGGGGTAACGCCGGTCAACGACCTGCTGGCCACGTTGCAGGGGAGTGACCTGGTGTTTGTCGCCTTGCCATCGAGCGCGCTGCGCAGCGTGCTGGCGCCGCATGCCGAGCTGCTGGGCGGCAAGTGCCTGGTGAGCCTGACCAAGGGCATCGAGGCGCAGAGCTTCAAGCTGATGAGCCAGATCGTCGAAGAAATCGCACCCAAAGCGCGAATCGGCGTGCTGTCTGGCCCCAACCTCGCCCGCGAGATCGCCGAGCACGCCCTGACCGCCACCGTGGTCGCCAGCGAAGACGAGCAACTGTGCCAGCGCGTGCAGGCGGTGCTGCATGGGCGCACGTTCCGCGTCTATGCCAGTGCCGACCGCTTCGGGGTTGAGCTTGGCGGTGCGCTGAAGAACGTCTACGCGATCATTTCCGGCATGGCCGTCGCCTTGGAAATGGGCGAGAACACCAAGAGCATGCTGATCACCCGCGCCTTGGCCGAAATGACCCGCTTTGCGGTAAGCCTTGGCGCCAACCCGATGACTTTCCTCGGCCTCGCCGGTGTGGGCGACCTGATCGTTACCTGTTCGTCGCCCAAAAGCCGCAACTACCAGGTGGGCCACGCCCTGGGCCAGGGTCTCACCCTTGAAGAGGCGGTCAACCGCCTGGGCGAGGTGGCCGAAGGGGTCAACACCCTCAAGGTGCTCAAGGCCAAGGCGCAGGAGGTGGGTGTGTACATGCCGCTGGTCGCCGGGCTGCATGCCATTCTCTTCGAAGGCCGGACCTTGACCCAGGTGATCGAACACCTGATGCGCGCCGAGCCCAAGACCGACGTCGATTTCATTTCTACCAGCGGTTTCAACTGACACGAAGGAGCGACACATGAACGATACGCCGGAAAACGCCCAGCGTGAGTCGATCATCCTGCGGATACTGTGGATGCTCATGTTCCTGGTGATCTGGCAACTGGCCGAGCTGCTGCTGGGCGGGCTGGTGCTGGTGCAACTGGTTTACCGCATTATCTACGGCGCGCCGAGCGCCAGCCTGATGAACTTTGGCGACAGCCTGAGCCAGTATCTGGCACAGATCGGCCGCTTCGGCACCTTCCACACCGAGCAGAAGCCCTGGCCGTTCGCTGACTGGCCGGCGCCGCGTGCCGCCGAGGGCGAAGCCCCGCACACCGTGGCCCCGGCGCCGCACCCGGTGCGTGACGAAGAGCCCAAGCTGTGAAGCTGTGGGTGCTGCGCCACGGCGAGGCGCAGCCACGTGCCAACACCGACGCTGAACGGCGGTTGACCGAGCACGGCCGTGAGCAGGTGCTGTTCAGCGCCGCACGCCTGCTTGGCCAGCCGTTACAGGCAATCATCGCCAGCCCGTATGTTCGCGCCCAGCAGACCGCAGCCTTGGTGCGTGAGGCCCTCGGCTTTACCGAACCAGTGCGTACGGCGCCTTGGCTGACCCCCGAAAGCGACCCGCAGCAGGTCATTACCGAGCTTGAGCGGCTGGGCCTGGAGCAGGTGCTGCTGGTCAGCCATCAGCCTCTGGTGGGGGTGCTGGTCAGCCTGCTGGAGCACGGCCACCGCCAGCAGCCGGCACCCATGAGCACCGCAAGCCTTGCGCAACTCGGCGGTGAATGGCCGTTGGCGGGGTTGATGACACTTCAGGGTCTTCACCACTGCGGTTGAGCTTGGCAACTGATACTTTTGCCAGTTGTGGCGCTGTTCATGCCCTTGCTAGCGTTATTGCCAGGAAGCAATAACGCGACGCTTGGAGAAGTGGCATGAGCAACCGATGGATGGACCTTGTGTGTTCGGTTGATCTGCAGCCCACGCTTGAGAAAGTGCAGGACGACCGCGTACTGGGTTTCGCCGAATACAGCCTGTTGCGCGATTCGGCGGATGCCAAGATGTATCAGTTGATGGCCTCGGTGCGCAGGCAGCTAGGCACCGAACAGGGCGTGCAGTTCGACGGCGAAGACGAGCTGATGCGCCTGCAAGACGCGTGTGTGGGTATGGCGCATCTGCTGCAGACCAGCTGCCTGGCGCTGCGCCGGCTCAAGCTCCAGCAACAGGAGCAACGCCTGGCGCGCGAGGCGCTGGAGCACCAGATGGCCTACGTGCAGGCTTGCCTGCGCCGCTCACTGGACAGTTTCACCTCCCCTGGGATGACCTGAACGCCCTCTGCGATGACCTTTCCGGACGTTGCCGCCAGTGCCTGGCTTGTCGACAATGGGGCAACCTTTCCCGTGCAGAGCAGGCGGCCATGTCGCAGCAGATCTTCTTCGCCCACGCCAACGGCTTTCCGTCTGCCACCTACGGCAAGCTGTTCGCCGCGCTGGCGCCTACCTATGCGGTGCAGCACCTGGGTCAGCACGGCCATGACCCGCGCTTTCCGGTGAACGACAACTGGCAGAACCTCGTGGACGAGCTGCTGCACCACCTGGAGCAGCAGGATGCCCCGGTATGGGGGGTTGGCCACTCCTTGGGCGGCGTGCTGCACCTGCACGCCGCGCTGCGCTGCCCGCAGTATTACCGCGGCGTGGTGATGCTCGACTCGCCGGTGCTGACCCGCGCCGATCAGTGGCTGATCCAGGCGGCCAAGCGCTGGGGTTTTATCGACCGCATCACGCCTGCCGGGCGCACCCTGGGCCGGCGCGAGGCATTTGCCGACCTGGACAGCGCCCGGCGCTATTTCGCCGGCAAAGCGTTGTTCCGCCACTTCGACCCAGAATGCCTCGAAGCCTATCTGCAGCATGGCCTGGAGCAGGCCGACGGCGGTCTGCGCCTGCGCTTTGACCCGGCCACCGAAATCAGCATCTACCGCAATATCCCCCACGCCAGCCCGCTGCCCCCGCGCCAGTTGCAGGTACCACTGGCGATGGTGCGTGGCGCCCAAAGCCGGGTGATCCGCCGCCACCACGCCCTAGGCGTGCGCGGCATGGCGCGTGGCGAGTACCACAGCCTGCCGGGTGGGCACATGTTCCCGCTGGAGCGCCCGCTGGACACCGCCAGCCTGCTCATGAACCTGTTCGAACGTTGGAGCCAGGCATGAGCCAGCCGGTTGAAGAAGTGCGTCTGTCGCTGGGCCATATCGAGCTGGCCGCGCACCTGTTCGGCCCGCACGAAGGCCTGCCGGTGATTGCCTTGCACGGCTGGCTGGACAACGCCAACAGCTTCGCGCGCCTGGCACCGCAGTTAAAAGGCCTGCGTATCGTCGCCCTGGACCTGGCCGGGCATGGCTATTCCGAACATCGCCCGCCGGGCGCCAGCTACGCCCTGGCGGACTATGCCCATGATGTGCTGCGGGTTGCCGAACAGCTCGGCTGGCAGCGTTTTGCCCTGCTTGGCCATTCCCTCGGGGCGGTTATCAGCGTCCAGCTGGCAGGCGCCTTGCCCGAGCGGGTCAGCCACTTGGCATTGATCGACGGCGTGCTGCCGCCCACTGCCGCCGAGCAAGACCCGGCCGAGCGCCTGGGTATGGCGCTGCGCGCGCAGTTGCGCCTGGAGGGCAAACGCAAGAGTGTCTACGCCACCCAGGCACAAGGGGTTGAAGCACGCATCAAAGGCATGGTGGCCGTCAGCCGCGAGGCCGCGCAGTTGTTGGCCCAGCGCGGGCTGATGCCGGTGCCTGGCGGTTACAGTTGGCGCAGTGACAGCCGTCTGACGCTGCCGTCGCCACAACGCCTGAGCCAGGCCCAGGCCATGGCCTTCGTAAAACGGGTGCAATGCCCGGCCTGCCTGGTGGTTGCGGCAGACGGCATGCTGGCGCGCCACACGCAGTTGCTGGAGCAGCTACCCTTCGAGCAGGTGGTGCTGCCAGGTGGTCATCACCTGCACCTGAATGATGAGGGCGGTGCAGCCCTTGTTGCAGACTGTTTCAATCGCTTCTTTGGCTTTCCTTGACTTGCACCAGGCAAGTGTCGAGGCTTGGCGGGTTGAAAGGGAGACAACCATGTACATGCCAGACATTCATGCATCCGCGCAGCGCAGCCACGAGGGCTGCCGATGACTACAACGCCAGTGTTACGTGGCGCCATCGCTGCCTGCCTAGTTCTCGCAAGCCCCTTGCTGTGGGCGGGCACCTTGCCGGTTCCGGTCGACGCCAAGGTGGTCGACCAACGCCCGGCGGTCGAGCAGGAGCGTATTTACCCCATGGGCCCGCTGCGCAAGATCAGCGGCCGCCTGCGGGTCGAAGAAAAAGTCGAAAGCCGCGGCCAGGTCAGTTCGGTCACCTACGAACTGCCGGTAGAGCGCAGCGCCCGCGAAGCGTTCACCAGTGCCCGTGAGACCCTGCAGCACGACGGCGGCTATCCGCTGTTCTGGTGCCAGGGCCGCGACTGCGGCGAGGCCAGCATCTGGGCCAACGATGTGTTTGCCAACGCCCGGCTCAATGGCGGCGACGAACAGCAGGCATTCATTCTGCTGCGCCGTTCCGCCGAGCAGGCCGACACGCTGGTGGCCTTGTACAGCGTCACCCGTGGCAACCGCCGCGCCTACCTGCACGTCGAAGAGTTCGTCGCCGCAAGCCCGCTGGGCGACATTCTGCCCACCGCCGCCACGGTGCTGCGCGAGCTGCGCGATACCGGCAAGCTCGACTACCCTGACCTGGCACAGCCGCAGCCCGCCTGGGCCACGTTGCTGGCGCGCAGCCTGAACCTGGACAGCACCTTGCGCGCCAGCCTCAGCGGCGAAGGCGCCGAGGCCTGGCGTGAGCAACTGGTCAAGGCCGGTGTGCGCAGCAGCAGGCTGGAGGTCGGCAACGCGCCGACCGAAGGCTTGCACCTGGAACTGATCCGTTAAGTGAGCGCCGCCATGGTCAACAATGATCGCCTGCTGGTCCAGATCCTGCTGCTGGTGCTGCTTGGCGCCGCGTTATGGGTGATGGCGCCGTTCATCTCGGCGCTGCTGTGGGGGGCAATCCTGGCGTTTGCCAGTTGGCCGCTGATGCGCCTGCTGACCCGCGTGCTGCGCGGGCGCGAAACCCTCGCGGCGAGCCTGTTGACCTGCGCCTGGATCCTGATCGTGGCGCTGCCGCTGGTGTGGCTGGGGTTCAACCTGGCCGACCATGTGCGCGATGCCACCGCCTTTGTGCGCGACATCCAGGTCGAAGGCCTGCCGGATGCACCGGCCTGGGTCAGCGGCATTCCGTTCATTGGTGAGCGGCTGGTCAGTTGGTGGCAGTCGCTCGATCAGCAGGGCGCCGCGTTGCTGGCCTCGGCCAAGCCGTATTTCGGCCAGGTCGGCAACTGGCTGCTGGCGCGCAGCGCGCAGATTGGCAGCGGAGTGCTGGAACTGACTCTGAGCTTGGTGTTCGTGTTCTTCTTCTACCGTGACGGCCCGCGGCTGGCTGCCTTCGTGCAGCGTTTGCTGCAACGGCTGGTGGGCGAGCGCGCCGAGTACTACGTCGAGCTGGTGGCCGGCACCGTGCAGCGCGTGGTCAACGGGGTGATCGGCACCGCGGCGGCGCAGGGCGTGCTGGCGCTGATCGGTTTTCTGATTGCCGGCGTGCCGGGGGCCATCGTGCTGGGGCTGGTGACGTTCATGCTCAGCCTGATCCCCATGGGCCCGCCGCTGGCCTGGATCCCGGCCACCGCGTGGCTGGTGTGGAAGGGCGACTACGGCATGGCGGTGTTTCTGGGCGTGTGGGGCACCTTCATCATCAGCGGCGTGGACAACGTGCTCAAACCCTACCTGATCAGCCGCGGCGGTAACTTGCCGCTGGTCATCGTGCTGCTTGGGGTGTTTGGCGGGTTGCTGGCGTTTGGGTTCATCGGGCTGTTCATCGGGCCGACCCTGTTGGCGGTGGGGTACAGCCTGCTGCTGGATTGGAGCCGCAACTCCGGGGCGGATGTGGTGCAGCGCTAGCCACATAAACCCCAAGCGGCGCAGTCATTGTGTAGGAGCGGCCTTGTGTCGCGAAGGGCAGCGAAGCTGCCCCTGTAATATTAGGGGGGCGCAAATGCAGGGGGCGCTGCGCGCCCCTTTCGCGACACGAGGCCGCTCCTACACTGACCGCGGGCGACCCGGTAGCGGCATGGCGCGGTCCGTGGGGCGGGCTCATCTGCGAAGCGCCGCTAGCTCCCCCCTAACAACACCCCCTGCAAAACTTTACGATTCCTTTATTGGCAACCGCCGCCCCATATCTCGCCCCTTTACGCCCACCCCTCCGACAATCTCCCCATCAGCGCCCTCCAACCCGCGCGCCAAGGGAGATCCCCCATGTACATCCTCGACACCCTGTCACTGCTGCTGGCAGTGGCCCTGGCGGTTTACCTGCTAACGGCGCTACTGCGCGCCGACCGCAGCTAAGGAGCCACCATGCACAGCTACGACTACCTCCTGCTGCTGGCATTCTTCGCCCTGGTGCTGCTTCCAGCCCCCTGGCTCGGCCGCTTTTACTACAACGTCATGGAAGGCCAGCGCACCTGGCTGTCGCCGCTGCTTAGGCCCATCGAACGGGGTTGCTACCGCCTGGCCGGGGTCAAACCGGCCCAGGAACACAACTGGAAGCAGTACACCTTTGCTCTGTTGGCCTTCAACCTGGCCGGCGGTGCGCTGCTGTTCGCCGTCCTGCTGCTGCAAGGCAGCCTGCCGCTGAACCCGCAACACCTGCCGGGCCAGGAATGGTCGTTGGCGCTCAACACTGCCGTCAGCTTCATGACCAACACCAACTGGCAGGCCTACAGCGGCGAAGCTTCGCTCAGCTACCTGAGCCAGATGCTCGGCCTTACCGTGCAGAACTTCGTCAGCGCCGCCACCGGCCTTGCCGTACTGGTCGCCCTGTGTCGCGGTATTGCCCGCCGCTCCACCACGCAACTGGGTAACTTCTGGGTCGACCTGACCCGCGCCACCCTCTACGGGCTGCTGCCGCTGTGCCTGGTGTTGGCGCTGCTGCTGGTGTGGCAAGGCGTGCCGCAAACCTTCGCCGACTACGCCCACGCCATCACCCTGCAAGGCGCGGAGCAAACCATCCCGCTCGGCCCTGCGGCTAGCCAGATTGCCATCAAGCAACTGGGTACCAATGGTGGCGGTTTCTTCGGCGTCAACTCGGCGCACCCGTTCGAAAACCCCACGGCATGGAGCAACCTGTTCGAGGTGGCGTCGATCATTCTGATCCCGGTGGCACTGGTGTTCACCTTCGGCCACTACGTCAAGGACCTGCGCCAGAGCCGCGCGATCCTGGCCTGCATGCTGGCGTTGTTCTTGATCGGCGGCGCTACCGCGCTGTGGACCGAACAGCAGCCCAACCCTGCGCTGGACAACCCCCAGGTACAGCTCGGCGCACCGCTGGAAGGCAAGGAAAGCCGCTTCGGCACCACCGGCTCGGTACTGTGGACGGTGACCACCACCGCCGCCTCCAATGGTTCGGTGAACGCCATGCACGACAGCCTCAACCCGCTGACCGGCATGGTCGCGATGGTCAACATGATGGTCGGCGAAGTGATCTTCGGCGGCGTCGGCGCAGGCCTCTACGGCATGCTGCTGTTCGTGCTGATTGCGGTGTTCCTGGCGGGGCTGATGATCGGGCGCACCCCGGAATACCTGGGCAAGAAGCTGCAGGCCCGCGAGGTGCAGTTGCTGGTGGCGACGCTGCTGGTGATGCCGGTCGGGGTACTGGTGCTCGGCGCCATCGCTGCCAGCCTGCCAGGCCCCGCTGCTGCGGTCAGCAACCCCGGCCCGCATGGCTTCAGCCAGCTGCTGTATGCCTATACCTCAGGCACCGCCAACAACGGCTCGGCCTTCGCAGGCTTTGGCGCCAACACAGTGTTCCACAACCTGATGATCGCCCTGGCCATGTTGATCGGCCGCTTCGGCTACATCCTGCCGGTGCTGGCGCTGGCCGGCAGCCTTGCGGCAAAAAACAGCGCGCCCCAAGGGCTGAACAGCTTTCCCACCCACGGCCCGCTGTTCACCAGCCTGCTGCTGATGACCATCTTGCTGGTGGGCGGCCTGACCTTCCTGCCGACCTTGGCCTTGGGGCCTATTGCCGAACACCTGAGCCTGGGTTTCTGAGGAGTTGACCATGAACATGCCCATTCCTGATGTGCAAGCCGCAACCGGCGCCAAGGACCAGACCCGCTTGGCCAACCTGTGGCGCCCGGCGTTGCTGCAGGCGCTGCTCAAGCTCGACCCGCGCCAGCTCAGGCGCTCGCCGGTGATGCTGGTGGTGGCCCTGACCGCTGCGCTGACCACGCTGCTGTGCCTGGACCCGAACAGCGGCGTAAGCACTGGCGTCGCCGTGCAAATCGCCGTGTGGCTGTGGTTCACCGTGCTGTTTGCCAACTTCGCAGAGGCGCTGGCCGAAGGCCGTGGCAAGGCTCGGGCCGACAGCCTCAAGGCGGGCAGCCAGGGCCTGCAGGCCCTGCGCCGCAAGGCCGATGGCCGTTTCGAAACGGTGGCCGCCAGCCAGTTGCGCAAGGATGATGTGGTGCGGGTGGTGGCAGGCGAGATGATCCCGGCAGACGGCGAGGTGCTCGAAGGCATCGCAGCGGTCAACGAGGCCGCCATTACCGGCGAATCCGCGCCGGTTATCCGCGAATCCGGCGGCGACCGTTCGGCGGTCACCGGCAATACCCGGCTGGTCTCGGACCAGTTGTTGATTCGCGTCACCAGCAACCCCGGTGAGTCGACCCTGGACCGCATGATCGCGCTGGTCGAAGGCGCCAAGCGGCAGAAGACCCCTAACGAAATTGCCCTGGATATCCTGCTGATCGGCCTGACCCTGATCTTCCTGATCGTGGTGGTGACGCTGCAGCCGTTCGCCCACTTTGCCGGCGGCAGCCTGCCGCTGATCTTCCTGGCAGCGTTGCTGGTCACGTTGATCCCCACCACCATCGGCGGCCTGCTCTCGGCCATCGGCATTGCTGGCATGGACCGCCTGGTACGGCTTAATGTGATTGCCCGTTCTGGCCGGGCGGTGGAGGCGGCGGGTGACGTACACACGCTGCTGCTCGACAAGACCGGCACCATCACGTTTGGCAACCGGCGTTGCAGCGCGCTGCACGCTGCACCCGGTATCACCGCCAAGGAGCTGGGGGAGGGCGCGTTGCTCGCCTCGCTGGCCGATGACACTGCCGAGGGTAAATCCATCGTCGAGTTTCTGCGCCAGTTGCACGACTTTGTCGAGCCGGCCGTCGGGCAGTACGACGCCATTGCCTTCAGCGCCGAAACGCGCCTGTCGGGCATCGATCTGCACCAGCGCCGCTATCGCAAAGGTGCGGTGGATGCGGTGCTGGCTTTCGTCGGCCTGCAGCGCCTGGAAATGCCCCTGCCGCTGGCCCGAGAAGTGGAGCGCATCGCACAAAGCGGCGGCACGCCGTTGCTGGTCTGTGTCGACAAGCGCCTGCTCGGTGTGATCCACCTCAAGGATGTGGTCAAACCGGGTATTCGCGAGCGTTTTGCCGAGCTGCGCAAGCTGGGCATTCGCACTGTGATGGTCACCGGCGACAACCCGCTGACGGCGGCTGCCATTGCCGCCGAGGCTGGCGTGGATGACGTGCTGGCCGAGGCCACGCCTGAGAAAAAACTGGCGCGCATCCGCCAGGAGCAGAACGACGGCCGGCTGGTGGCGATGTGCGGCGACGGCGCCAACGATGCCCCGGCCCTGGCCCAGGCTGACGTCGGCATGGCCATGAACGATGGCACCCAGGCCGCCCGCGAGGCCGCCAACATGGTCGACCTGGACAGCGACCCGACCAAGTTGCTCGACGTGGTGCAGGTGGGCAAGGAACTGCTGGTGACACGCGGCGCGCTGACCACCTTTTCCATCGCCAACGACGTGGCCAAGTACTTCGCCATTCTGCCGGCGCTGTTCGCGGCCATCTACCCGCAATTGGGCGTGCTCAACCTGATGCACCTGGCCAGCCCGCAAAGCGCGATCCTGTCGGCCATCGTGTTCAACGCACTGATCATCATCGTGCTGATTCCGCTGGCCCTGCGCGGGGTACGCGTGCAAGCCGCAAGCGCCGCCCAACTGCTGCGGCGCAACCTGCTGATCTACGGCCTTGGCGGCATTCTGGTGCCGTTTGCCGGGATCAAGCTGATCGACGTCGTGCTCAATGCCCTGCACCTGGTCTGAAGGAGAACCATCATGACTGCTTACCTACGCCCGGCCCTGAGCCTGGTGATGCTGATGACCCTGGTCACCGGCGCGCTGTACCCGCTGGCGGTGACGGGCATCGCCCAACTGGCCTTCCCCGAGCAGGCCAACGGCAGCCTGGTGCGCGACGGCCAAGGCCAGGTGCGCGGCTCGGCGTTGATTGCACAGGGTTTCAGCGGCGATGGCTGGTTCCACCCGCGGCCCTCGGCCGGCGCGTACGCCACGGTCGCCAGCGGCGCGAGCAACCTGGGGCCGGGTAACCCGGCGCTGGCCGAGCGGGTTCGTGCCGATGCGGCAACGCTGTACCAAGCCAGCCTTGGCCCAGTGCCCCAGGCGCTGCTGACCACCTCCGCCAGCGGCCTGGACCCGCATCTGCCACCTGCGGCCATCGCCTACCAGCTGCCGCGGGTGGCGGCTGCGCGCCAGGTGCCTGAAGCGCGCTTGCAAGCGCTGGTGGATGAGGCCACCCTGCAGCCATTGGTCGGCCCGGCGGTGGTCAATGTGCTGGCGCTGAACCAGGCGTTGCAGCGCCTGGCGCCGCTGCCAGGCAACTAAGCGCCCCAGCACGTGCCCCGCGATGGCCCATACCCGACACAAGGACCCGACATGAGTAACCCCACCCGCGCCGATGCCCTGCTGGCCGGCCTGCCGCGTGCAGGCCGTGGCAGGCTTAAGGTGTTTCTCGGCGCAGCCCCTGGGGTCGGCAAGACCTTCGCCATGCTCCAGGCCGCCCATGCACAGCTGCGTCAGGGCGTGCACATATTGGTGGGTATTGTCGAAACCCATGGCCGCGCCGAAACCGAAGCCCTGCTTGGCGGCCTGCCCCAGCAACCGTTGCTGCGCAGCCAATACCGTGGCGTGCAACTTGAAGAAATGGACCTCGATGGCCTGCTCAAGGCCGCCCCTGCGTTGGTGCTGGTCGATGAGCTGGCACACAGCAATGCCCCCGGCAGCCGCCACGCCAAGCGTTGGCAGGATGTGCAGGAGTTGCTGGCCGCCGGCATCGACGTGTACACCACGGTCAACGTGCAGCATCTGGAGAGCCTCAACGACAAGGTCCGCGACATCACCGGTGTGCAAGTGCGTGAAACCCTGCCGGACTGGGTGCTGCAGGAGGCCTTCGAGCTGGTATTGATCGACCTGCCGCCACGCGAGCTGCTTGAGCGCCTGCGCGAGGGCAAGGTGTATGTGCCCGAGCAGGCCCGGGCGGCTATCGATGCCTATTTCTCCCAGACCAACCTCACCGCCTTGCGTGAGCTGGCCATGCACACCGCCGCCGCCCAGGTGGACGCCGACCTTGCCAGTGGCTACCGCCAGCGCGGCGAGGAGGCCCCGGCCCTGCGTGGCCGGCTGCTGGTGGGGATCGACGGCGACGATCAGGCCGAGCGTCTTGTGCGCCATGCCAGCCGCGTTGCCCAGCGCCGCCACTTGCCATGGAGTGTGGTGCATGTGGACAACGGCCGCCTGCGCGACGAAAGCGCCCGTCATCGCCTGCAAGCGGCTCAGCAGTTGGCCGAGCGCCTGGGCGGTGAGGTGGTGTTGCTGCGTGCCGGTGAAGTGGCACGCACGCTCATCCAGCATGCCGGCGAGCGTCGCGCCAGCCTGGTGCTGGTTGGCCAGTCCCGCGACCTGCTGCGTCGGCGCCTGTTCGGGGCTGGGGTGGCGGCGCGCTTGCTGCGCGAAAGCCATGGCCTGGAAATCAACGTGCTCGACCGCGATGCCCAGCCGCAACCTGGGCGTACTGCGGTCAGGCGCGTGTGGGTGTGGCGGCATTACCTGTTGGCGCTGATGGCAACGCTGCTGGCGGCAGGGCTGGCCTGGGCGGTTGCCAGCGTGCTGGCGCTGCCGAACATCTCCCTGGTGTTCCTGGCAGCGGTATTGCTGGTGGCGGTGCGCAGCAGCCTGGGCCCGGCGCTGGCGTGTGCAGCACTGTCGTTTCTGGCCTACGACTTTCTGTTCATCCCGCCCAACTTCTCGCTGAGTATCCAGCGCGAAGAAGACGTGCTGACCCTGGTGTTCTTCCTGTTGATGGCCGCGCTCACCGGCAACCTTGCTGCGCGGCAGCGCCGCCAGTTACAGGCGCTGTGCGAGACCCAGGCACAGACCAGCCAACTGCTCGACCTGTCGCGCCGCCTGACCGTGGCCGCTGATCGCCAGGCGGTGTTCAACGCCGCCGGCCAGCACCTGGACGGCTGGCAGGATGTGCAGGTGTGCCTGCTCGAACGCAGCGCCGATGGCTTGCTGCAGGTTGCCAGCGGCGCTGCCCCGGCGTTTACCGACAACGAACGCGCTGCCGCACAATGGGCCTGGCAGCATGGTCAGGGCGCAGGCTTTGGCAGTGACACCTTGCCCCATGGCCGCTGGTGGTGGTGGCCGTTGGCAGTGGATGAGCAGCCGTTGGCGTTGCTTGGGGTGCGCCCACGCGATGGCGCGCCGTTGGCCGCCCCCCGGCGGCGCTTGCTGATGGCGCTGGCGCAACCCTTGGCTCAGGCGTTGGCCAGGGCACGCTTGGCCGAGCAACTTGAAGCGGCGCGCCTGCGTGGCGAGACCGAGCAGCTGCGCAGCGCCTTGCTGGCTTCGGTATCCCACGACTTGCGCACGCCATTGACGGCCATGCGCGGCAGCATCGACAGCCTGCTGGCATTGGGCGACGCCATTGCGGCCGATGACCGCCGCGAGCTGCTTGAGGGCACTCGTAACGAAGCCGAGCGGCTGGACCGCTATATCCAGAACCTGCTGGACATGACCCGCCTTGGCCATGGCAGCCTCAAGCTTGCCCGTGACTGGGTGGCACCGGCCGATATCGTGGGCAGCGCACTGCAACGCCTGCGCGCCGTGCTGGCGCCGCTGCAGGTGCACACCGAGGTGCCCGCCGAGTTGCCGCTGCTGTATGTGCATGCCGCGCTGATCGAGCAAGCCTTGGTCAACGTGCTGGAGAACGCCGCACGCTTTTCGCCGGTGAACGGGCGTTTGCTCATGCAGGTGTCAGTGCACAACGACCAGTTGCATCTGGCCGTCAGCGACCAAGGCCCTGGCATCCCTGCCGAGGACCGCGAGAAAATCTTCGACATGTTCTACACCGCGGCCCGTGGCGACAGGGGCGGGCAGGGCACGGGCCTTGGCCTGGCGATCTGCCAGGGCATGATCGGCGCCCATGGCGGGCGCATTCTGGTGGGCGAGGGCATCGATGGCCAGGGCACTTGCATCACCCTATGCTTGCCGCTGCCTACTCAACCAGACGCCGAAAGTGAAATGCCATGAGCCAAGCTGCGACCCTGCTGGTGATCGACGACGAACCGCAGATCCGCAAGTTTCTGCGCATCAGCCTGGTGTCCCAAGGCTACAAGGTGCTCGAAGCCGCCACTGGCGCCGAAGGCCTGGCCCAGGCCGCGCTGGGCAAGCCGGACCTGGTGGTGCTCGACCTTGGCCTGCCGGACATGGACGGCCAGCAGGTACTGCGCGAGCTGCGCGAGTGGAGCGCGGTGCCGGTGATGGTGCTGTCGGTGCGGGCCAGCGAGGTGCAGAAGGTCGACGCGCTGGATGGCGGTGCCAACGATTACGTGACCAAGCCGTTCGGCATTCAGGAGTTCCTCGCCCGCGTTCGCGCCCTGCTGCGCCAGGTGCCACAGGCTGGCAATACCCCGGCTGCGGCCAGCTTCGGCCCGCTGCGGGTGGACTTTGCCTACCGCCGGGTGCTGCTCGACGGGGAGGAGGTGGGGCTGACACGCAAGGAATATGCGCTGCTGGCGCAATTGGCCGCGCACCCGGGACGGGTGATCACCCAGCAGCAGTTGCTCAAGGACATCTGGGGCCCGACCCATGTCGATGACACCCATTACCTGCGCATTGTGGTGGGGCACTTGCGGCAGAAACTCGGCGATGACCCCACTGCGCCTCGGTTCATCATCACCGAGGCGGGGGTGGGGTATCGGCTGGTGGCGCCGGGCGGGTAGGAAGCTCCTGGGGCAGTAGGAGCGGCCTTGTGTCGCGAACGGGCTGCGCAGCAGCCCCGAAAATTTTGCATGAGCCCGAGATCCCGGGGCTGCTGCGCAGCCCTTTCGCGACACCAGGCCGCTCCTACAGAGGCCGTGCTCAGCACAGCCTGGCTACCTGCCAATGGCAGGCTATTTCAGAGCCCCAACTCCAAGGCCAACAGCGCCTGCACACTCTGGCGACGGCGAATCATGCGCAGTGCGCCTTGCTCGATCAGAAACTCCGGCAGCAGCGGCCGGCTGTTGTAGTTCGACGACATCGACGCGCCGTAGGCCCCGGCGTCATGAATTACCAACAGGTCGCCGACCTTGGCCTGGGGCAGTTGCTGCGGGGTCAGTTCCTGATCGTCCTGGGTAAACACATCGCCCGACTCGCACAGCGGCCCTGCAACCACGGTGGCTTGCAGCGCACCGTCCAGCGGCTGGCCGTTGGCGTCGCACAGGCTCATGCGGTGGTAGGCGCCGTACATGGCCGGGCGCATCAGGTCATTGAAACCCGCATCGACCAGAATGTAATTGCGCTCGCCCATTTGCTTGACCGCACGGACCTCGGCCACCAGGTAACCGCACTCGGCCACCACATACCGGCCCGGCTCGATCTCCATGCGTACGGCATGGCCGAGCATCGCTTCGACCTCGGCCCTTGCCACCGCCCAGGTGCGGGCATAGCGCGCCAGGTCTACCGGCTGGTCGCCCTCGCGGTATGGCGTGGACAGCCCGCCGCCGATGGAAAATGCCTCGATATCCATGCCCAGCTTGCCGATCAGCCCGACCATGGCGCTGGCCACCGCTTCCAGGTGCTGGTAATCGACCCCGGAGCCGATGTGCATGTGCACGCCCACCAAGTGCAGGCCGTACTGTTTGATGCAGGCCAGCGCCTCGGGCAGCTGTTGGTGCCAGATGCCGTGCTTGCTGTTTTCACCGCCGGTGTTGGTCTTGCGGCTGTGGCCATGGCCGAAGCCTGGGTTGATGCGCAGCCACACCCGATGCCCCGGTGAGTGCTCGCCCAACTGGCGGAGCATGTCGATGGAACCCGCGTTAACCTCGATGCCAGTCTCTACCGCACGCGCCAAAGTGGGTTGATCGAGCACGTCGCAGGTCAGCACCACGCCGGCCGGCTCGCCGCCAACCTCGGCACCGGCGGCGAAGGCCCGCTCCATTTCACCCAGCGACACCGCATCGAGCTTCAGGCCGCGCTCGCGAATCAGGCGCAGCACGTGCAGGTTCGGGTTGGCTTTCTGCGCGAAACGCACCGTGTCGAAGTGCTGCAGCAACTGGTCGATGCGCTGGTTGATGATGTGGCTGTCGTAGGCCCAGAGGGGCGAGCCGTGCTGGCGAATAGCGGTGGCCAGGAGAGGGAAGGTCATCGGGGTGGTCCTTTGATGGAATGCTTCAAGCGTGATTGAAATAGCCGATTCAGAAAAATAGCTATTTTTGTTGAGGAGATTCATATCTGATATGGACTAAGCCACTGGACACACTCTGCGTGTAGCCGCAGCGGCCCTGTCGCAGGCTGGCGCCAGCTCCCACAGGGTTCTCACTCAGGCATCTCTATTACGGGCTGGCGCAGTCTTTGTAGGAGCTGGCGCCAGCCTGCGATGAGGCCAGCACAGAATGGCGCCTTCCATGACCCTTGCCGTGAGCCTCCCATGAAACTGACCCTGCGCCACCTCGAAGTATTTCGCGCCATCATGGCCGCCGGCAGCGTCACCGGTGCCGCGCGCCTGCTGTTCACCTCGCAGCCCACTGTCAGCCGTGAGCTGGCACGCATGGAGCAGGTCACGGGCCTGAACCTGTTCGAGCGCGAAGGCGGGCGCCTGGTGGCCACGGCCCAGGCCTTGCTGCTGGTGGATGAAGTCGAACGGGCCTTCATCGGCCTTGAACGCATAGACCGCTTCGCCCAGGCCATCCGCAACTTCGAGCAAGGCCGGCTGTCTGTCACCTGCCTGCCATTGTTCTCGCAAACCCTGCTGCCGCTTGCCTGCCAGCGCTTCTATCAGCAGCACAAGGGCGTCAGCGTGTGTATCACTGCGCAGGAATCGCCGCTGCTCGAGGAATCGCTGGTGGCCCAGCAGCACGACCTTGGCCTCACCGAAGTCGAACAGGTGCCGCGGGGTGCCGTGGGCGAGTTGCTGTTCAGCGCCGACATGGTCTGCGTGCTGCCCCAAGGCCATCCATTACGGGCCAAGGCGGTGCTGCAGTTGAGCGACTTCCACGAGGTCGACTTCATCAACCTTGCAAGCCTGGACACCTATCGGCAGCAACTCGACCAGCAGTTTCGGGCGGCCGGGGTAAACCGGCGCACAGTGATCGAGACCACCAGCGCAGCGTCGGTGTGTGCGATGGTACGTCAGGGCCTGGGGGTGGCGATTATCAACCCGCTCAGCGGGCTGGAGGCGGGGCAGGCTGGTCTGGTGATGCGCAGGCTGGATATTTCGGTGCCGTACCGGGTCATGCTGATCCGCCCGGAGCACCGTCCGGCGTCGGCGGTGGTGGCGCCATTCTGTACTGCGTTACGCGCCCAGGCCCAGGCAATGATGGCCTCGCTGACGCCCCCTGAACTTTGACGCGCGCGAAGCTTGTACAACTCAGGCGGCGATCAACAACCCCCTGTAGGAGCGGCCTTGCGCCGCGAAATGGCCGCAGGGCGGCCACCGATCCGAAATTCGAAGCGCGTTATCCTAATTACGATACTTGTACAAATTCCTATCCTTGTACAAATATATGCGCTACCGTTCAGCCATTACTTGCTCCATAGCGGAACCGTTTGTCTGTACACCAGTCTCATTGATAGCAAAGTGCTATATCTTCGTGCTTAACACCCTCTTCAGGGCAGGCAAAACACCATGAAAACCGCTCCCGTGCCCATCAATGAGAAAGACCGCCTGGCCCAGGTCGTCGAATGGTGTGTCGCCCAGCAAGACCAGAACCACGAACTCCAGGCGCTGGTAAAGCTTGCTTCCAGCTATTTTTCCGCGCCTATCTGCCTGGTGTCGATCGTCAGCGAATGCCAGCAATGGTTCATGGCCAGGACTGGCCTGGACAGTGCCAGCACCTCCCGCGATGTGTCGTTCTGCGCCCACACCATCCTGCAGGCCCAGCCGCTGGAGGTGCCCGATGCGTGCGAGGACCCGCGCTTTGCCGACAATCCGCTGGTAACCGGCGAGCCGGGTATCCGCTACTACTGCGGGGCGCCGCTGGTGGTCGAGCAGCGTATAGCCATCGGCAGCCTGTGCATCATCGATACCGTGCCACGCCCACCGATGGCGCCAGAGCAAAAGGCCATGCTGGTCGCGTTCGCCGACATGGTGATGAAAATCCTCGCCAGTGTGCGGCGCAGCAACTTTTTCGACCAACCGACCGGCCTGTTCAACCGGCTCAAGCTGGAGTGCGACGTCGAGGCCCATTTCGACCGCGGCCAGGCCCTGACCCTGCTGGCCATCGATATCCTGCCCGCCGCAACCTTGAACGACATCACCCAGGCGCTGGGCTACAACTTTGCCCACGACCTCACGTTGCAGGTCAAGGCGCGCATCGTTGCGCAGCTGCCTTTTAGCCAGTCGCTGTACAAGATCAGCCCGACGCGTTTTGCCACCATCGTCGACGACCCCGAACAGGTTCAGCCACTGTGTGCGGGCATTATCGAAGCGTTACAGGCGCCGGTGCAGTGCCACCAGATCCCTGTGCTGCTCGATGCCGGCATCGGCATTACCGCGCTGAGTGCGCGCAGCGATGATCGAGAAGGCCTGGAGTGGCTGCGCCGGGTGGTCAGTGCAGCGGATGCCGCACGCCGTAGCCACGGCCGCTGCGCCTTGTACCAGCCAGAGGTTGACGCCGCCCAGCGCCGCGCCTTTACCTTGCTGGCGGCGCTGACCGTGGCCTTGCAGCATGACGGCGAACTCAGCCTGCATCTGCAGCCACGCCTGCACCTTCCCGGCGGCGATTGCCGTTCGGCCGAGGCGCTATTGCGCTGGCACCACCCGGAACTGGGCGAGATCTCTCCGGCGGAGTTCATCCCTTTGGCCGAAAAGACCGCGCTGATCACCCAGATCAGCTTGTGGGTGATGCGTGCGGTGCTGCGTTTGTTGCAGCAGACCGAGATGCTGGATTTAAGCATCGGCATGAACATCACGGCCCGTGACCTTGAAAGCCCGGCTTTCATGGATGCACTGCTTGCCGAACTGCACCGCCTGGACATCAACCCGGCGCGGCTGCAGCTGGAATTCACCGAAAGCGCACTGATCGAGCAACTCGAAGAAGTGCAGCAGCAACTGCAACGTGCGCGCCTGGCCGGTATCGATATCGCCATTGACGACTTCGGCACCGGTTACAGCAACTGGGCCTACCTCAGCCGCATCCCCGCCACGCTGGTCAAGCTGGACCGCTCGCTGGTGCACAAGGGCTGCGTCGATGCCCGTGATAACCAGTTGGTGCGTTCATTGGTAGAGCTGGCCTCGCGCCTGGGCTACCGGGTGGCTGCCGAGGGCATCGAGAGTGCCGCGCAGTTGGAACAGGTGGCCGCCTGGGGCTGCCATGAGGCTCAGGGTTTTTATCTGGGCCGGCCGATGCCGGTGGCAACCTTCGTACATTGGTTTGGAGCTACCCGGCGCATAGGGTCGGTGGCCTGAACTCCCGTTTTCATTTCGATCTACCCTCCTCAAGCAGGTGTGTCATGTTCAACCGGCAATTGAAGGCCACGCTCGCTGCGCGTGAAGCCGAGCTCGTCGTTTTGCGTCAACGTCTGGCCCAGCAGGAGCAAGCCGGGATTTTTCTGTTGCTCGATGCCAGCATGCGCGTGGTTCAAGGCAACGCCGCAACTGCTGCGGCGTTGGGGCTGGCGCAAGAAGCCATGGCCGGCAAGGCATTGACGCAGTGGCTGGCGCAGCCGCACTACGGCACGCTGGCGCAAGCGCTGAGCCGCGGCGAGGTGCAGCATGGTGATTACCTGCTGCGCCACGCCGATGGCCGTGATGCCTGGCTGCGCCTGAGCTGGTACCCGCAAATGGACGCCCAGGGGCGTTTGTTGCAGGTCGTCGGCCAAGGCCGCGATGTCACCCAGGAGCTGGATGCCGGGCAGCAGAGCCAGTCGCTGCTGCAGGCGTTGCTGCGCTCCACGGCGGTGATCCAGTTCGACCTGAGCGGCAAGGTGCTCGATGCCAACCCGATCTTCCTCGCCGCCATGGGGTATCGCCTGGACCAGGTCGTGGGCAAGCACCACCGGATTTTCTGCAGCCCTGATTTCGTCAACAGCCCGGCTTACGCCGACCTGTGGCGGACGCTCAATGCCGGCCAGTACATGACCGGCCGCTTCCTGCGCTTGGACAGCCAAGGCCGTGATGTGTGGCTTGAAGCCAGCTACAACCCGGTGATCGACGCCCAGGGCCGGCTGCTGCGGGTGGTGAAATTTGCCTCGGTAGTGACCGATCAGGTGCAGCGCGAGGAGGCGGTCAAGCAGGCCGCGCAGATGGCGCTGGAGGTTTCGCAGACCACCGACACCGGTGCCAGCGAGGGCGTCGCGGTGGTGCAGCAGGTCGAGCAGACCATGCAGGCGGTCAGCGCCCAGCTGCATTCGGCGGGGACCACCATCGATGCGCTGGGCAAGCAATCGGTGGTGATCAGTTCGATCGTGCAGACCATTGGCGGCATCGCCGCGCAAACTAACCTGCTGGCGCTCAACGCCGCCATTGAAGCGGCGCGTGCCGGGGAGCAGGGCCGAGGTTTTGCGGTTGTCGCCGACGAAGTGCGCCAACTGGCCGCGCGAACCAGCAGCGCGACCGAGGAAATCGTCGCGGTGGTTGCGCATAACCAGACCCTGGCCAACCAGGCGGTGAACGAGATCGAAAGCAGCCGCGGGCAAGCGGCCCATGGCCTGCAACTGGCCACCCAGGCCGGCGGTGCAATTGGCGCGATCCAGTCTGGGGCGCGGCGCGTGGTCGAGGCGGTGGGCCGGGTGAGCCAGGACCTCGCGTGACAGGTGTGGCCCGCCCGGGCCAGTGAAAAACCATTGGGCTCGCTTTGCGAACCACCGCGAAGGGGCGCAATGCGGCCCCATGGCCCTGACTGACAGACATCAGGGCCAGGCCGCTATCAGGCCAACCCAGCACATCCGTCCAATACCTCTCAGCGCGGTCGTCGTAGCCTACCCGCTGCATGCGGGCTCAAGACCGGTGGATACCCAAACGAGGTGATGGGTAACCACTTGAATGATGTTTGTAATTGATATGCGTTAACATTCGCAATCTCGTACACCCATCCTTCAAGTCAGGAAATCCCCCATGGTCTCCCGCTTCCCCTCCCGTCCAGCATTGCTGGCGCTTTGCTGTTCCCTAACGCTTGTGGCGCACGCCGCCGAACCCATCCAACTGGACGCCACCGACATCAACGCGGATGCGGTCAAAGCAACGACCGACGCGCTGCCCGAGGCGTTCGCCGGCGGCCAGGTGGCCCGCGGTGGCCAGATGGGCGTGCTGGGTAATCAGGACAACATGGACGTCCCGTTCAGCATGACCAGTTACACCTCCAAGGTTATCGAGGACCAACAGGCCGAAGATATCGGCGATGTGCTCGCCAATGACCCCTCGGTGCGGGAGTCGTTCGGTTTCGGCAACCAGTCCAAGGTTTTTGTCATCCGTGGGCTGCCACTCAGTGGCGACGACATTTCCTTCAACGGCCTGTATGGCATTCTGCCGCGTCAGATCATGTCCACCGACGGCGCGGAGCGGGTCGAGGTATTCAAAGGCCCGAACGCTTTTCTCAATGGCGTCAGCCCGACCGGTTCCGGGCTGGGCGGCAACGTCAATCTGCGCTCAAAACGCGCCGAAGATCTCCCTACCCGGCGTTACACCCAGGACATCAGCAGCGACGGGCGCGTCGGGGAACACCTGGATATCGGCCAGCGGTTCGGGCAAGACAACCGCTTTGGTGCCCGCCTGAACCTGAGCCAGCGCGAGGGCGAAACGGCCGTCGATGACCAGGATCAGCGCACCAAGTTGTTTGTCGCGGGGCTTGATTACCGGGGCGATGCTTTGCGTTTGTCCACTGACTTCGGGTACCAGAAACAGCGTATCAACCACTTGCGCAACTCTGTGCGTCCAGGTAGCGCGACCCGCGTGCCAACGGCGCCAGACGCCGATCACAACTATGGCCAGAACTGGAGCTACAGCGAGTCCGAAGATACCTTCGGCATGGTCCGGGGCGAGTGGGACCTCAACGAAAGCTGGACGGCCTACTTGGCAGGTGGCGCTCGTCACACCCGCGAGCAGGGGACCTACGGCACGCCAGTTCTGGTGGGCAACAGTGGCGCGGCCAACATCACCCCGTCCGACATCGTCCACGGGGAGGACAATACAAGCTTCAGTACCGGCCTGAACGGCCGCGTGCAGACCGGCCCGCTCAGCCATCAGATCGCTGTGGGCGCCACGACCATGTGGACCCAGGCGCAAAACGCATACGTGTTCTATGGCGCTCGCGGGACCAACATCTATGACACCTCGCCAATTGCCAAACCCACTGCACCTACGAGTTGGGGTGGCGATATGGGCGACCCGGGCGTAACCGGCAAGACCCGCAACCGCAGCATTGCAATCTCCGACACCGTTGGCCTTTTCGACGACCGCCTGCTGTTGACCTACGGCGTGCGCCGCCAGCAACTGCGCGTGGAGAACTACTTCTACGATGGCACCTGGCCGGTCTCTGCGACCCGGCCTTTTCGAGATGGCAGCCGCAACGGCGAGGCATACGACAAGGGCGTCACGACGCCTGTGTACGGCATCGTGTTCAAGGCAAGTGACAGCGTCTCGCTGTACGCCAACCGTATAGAAGGTCTGGCCCAGGGGCCGACGGCACCGGCTACTGCCGATAACGCAGGCACCATGTTCCCGCCGGGCAGGACCAAGCAGCTCGAGGCCGGTATCAAACTCGACAAGCAAACCTACGGCGCCAATCTGGCGGTGTTCCGCATCGAGAAACCTTCCGACGGCTACACCCAAGGCACCACCTACATTCGCGATGGCGAACAGGTCAACAAGGGTATCGAGCTCAGCGTCTTCGGCGAACCTGCCGAGGGGCTGCGCCTGATGGCCGGCGGTACCCGCATGGCTTCTGAGCAGAAAAAGACCCTGAACGGGGCCAATGATGGCAACCACGCCATCGGCGTTCCGACCTTCCAACTTAATGCCAGCGTCGATTGGGATGTGCCGGGTGTACCGGGGCTTGCGCTGAACGCCCGTATGCTGCGAACCGGCGGGCAATTCGTCGATGCTGCCAACAACCTCAGCCTGCCAACCTGGAACCGCTTCGATGCCGGGGCTCGTTACAAGCTGAAGGTCTCGGACAAGGACCTGACGTTGCGAGTGAATGTCGAAAACCTCACTGACAAGAACTACTGGGCCTCGGCCAACGGTGGCTACATGACCCAGGGCGACCCGCGTCTGGTGAAGTTCTCGGGCACTATCGACTTCTGAGCTGGCGGCGCCCGTGCTGAACCACCGAGTCAGCGGTGCACGGGTTATCTACAACTGCGCCGCCCTACTCAAGACTGGCCTGACTGCCAGCCTTCATAAGCTGTGCGCATGGCGTGCCAGGTGTCGTCGTCCGCTGGCAGCAGATGCTCGATGCGCAGTGAGGCAACGGTGATGTCCAGCGGCATGCCGAAGGTTGTAAAGGTGGATAGAAACCGCAACTCAGAGCCACCGACGCGAACCTTGGTCAACACAACCGGTGCCAACTGCCCATCCGCCGCTACCGCAGTCGGCACCGGCAAACCTTTGAGTCGGTCTGTCAGTTCAGCGTTGCCCAACGCCTCCCTGGCTGCTCGCTGCCAAGCAATAGCGCGAATCTCATCGGCGTTCACCAGGTGGTCGCCCAGCCCGCCTGGGCGCAGCAGCGTGTCCAGCAAGTTCAACCCCTCATGGCCGTTTGCTGGCACGCCGGCCATGGCGAACAGCAAGCCAGCGCTGGTATTGGCGGCGATGATGTCCCAGTTGCTGGCGATGACGATGGCTGGCGCGGGGTTGTTGGCCTGGAGGATATGCCGCACCGCGTCGTTGACCATCTTCAGTGCCGGGGCGTCGGGCGCGCAGGCGCCATAGCGCGGTGCGTAGCCTGCGGCGAGGAACACTGCGTTGCATTGCTCCAGTGGCACTTGCAGGGCGCTGAGCAGCGCATGCAGGGTGCTCGGGCTGGCCTTGGCGCGGCCGGTTTCCACGCAGCTCAGGTGGCGCTGTGACACGCCGGCAAGCAGCGCCAGGTCCATTTGGCTGAGCCGGGCTTGCTGGCGCAGTCGGCGCAGGTGCTCGCCCGCTTCGGTCGCGGCAGGCGGGTGCGCAGGATGAAAGGGGAGAGTGCTCATGCTTCGACTCTGGCTGTCCTTGGGGGAAGCGTCCATGACCTGTGAGGTCATTGAGGCGGGGGAAACTCTACCACTAGTGTGCGGGGAGGTTGGCCAAGGAGGCGAGCATGAACGATGGCACGGCAACAGAAAACCTCAGGCGGTATTCGGCAGGGCGCTGGCTGGCGTTGTTGGCACTGCTTGGGTTCGCAGCTTATACCGGCTGGACGATGCTGAGCGCCCAGCAGTCGCTGGTCGCTTTCGGCCTGGAACTGATGGCCCGGCCCGACACGGCGCAGGTTGTGATCGACCTGTATGTGATGGCCGGGTTGGGCTGCATGTGGATGGTGAGCGACCATCGTGCCCGGGGCGGGTCTTGGGTTGGCGTGCTGCCATACCTGGCGCTGACGGCGGTGTTCGTTTCGATGGGGCCGCTGTTGTACATCGTGGTCAAGGGCTTTGCCCGCAGGGATGCAGCATGAGTTTGGCCATGGCGATGTACGCGGGGTGTGTGGTGCTGTTGATGATCAAGATGCTGGCGATTTCTTGTTATCAGGGGTATTTCCGCATGCGGTTCCGGGCGTTTGTGAATGTGGAGGATGCGGCGGTTTTTGGCCGACCTGCGCTGGCTGTGGAGCGGCCTGAGGTGATCCGCGGCATGCAGGCTTGGCGCAATGATCTGGAGAACATCCCGCTGTTCATGGCGTTGGGTGGGCTGGCGGTTGCGTTGCACGTGCCTGGGGTGGCCACGGCCTGGATTTGTGGTGTGTTCACGGTTGCGCGGGTGCTGCATACCGTGACCTATCTCGCTGGGCTACAACCTTGGCGGACGCTAAGTTACGCGATTGGGGTGGCGTGCTTGATCGGGTTGGGTGGGCTGGTGGGCGATGAGGTCACCACAAGCCTGTACCACCATGGAATGTCCCGCCTCCCCCTGTAGGAGCGGCCTTGTGTCGCGAAAGGGCTGCGTAGCAGCCCCGGCGATATGAGGGTGGAGCGCAAAACCTGGGGGCGCTTCGCACCCCTTTCGCGACACAAGGCCGCTCCTACAGGCCGGTTGACTAGTATCTCAAACTCAGGAAGCGCACAAGAACGCCGCCTCCAGCAACTGCCGGGTATACCCCGCCTGAGGCGCCCTGAATATCTCCCCGGCATCACCTTGCTCGACAACCTGCCCCTGCTTGATCACCATCAACTGATGGCTCAATGCTTTGACCACCGCCAGGTCATGGCTGATGAACAGATAGGTCAGGTTGTACTTCACCTGCAAGTTGCGCAGCAGCTCTACCACCTGCCGCTGTACCGTGCGGTCCAGCGCCGAGGTGGGTTCGTCCAGCAGAATCAGCGCAGGTTTCAACACCAACGCCCGGGCAATGGCAATGCGCTGGCGCTGGCCGCCGGAGAATTCGTGGGGGTAACGATGCCGGCTCTTCGGGTCCAGCCCCACTTCCTCCAGCGCGGCAATAATCGCCGCCTCCTGCTCTTCGGGCGTGCCGATCTTGTGAATCCGCAAGCCCTCGCCGACGATATCCGCCACGCACATGCGCGGGCTCAAACTGCCGAAGGGGTCCTGGAACACCACCTGCATTTCACGGCGCAGGGGCCGCACTTCTTTCTGGTTCAAACCCTCCAGCGCCTGGCCATGGAAGCGAATGCCGCCCTGGCTTGCAATCAGCCGCAGGATGGCCAGGCCCAAGGTGGATTTGCCTGAGCCGCTTTCACCGACGATACCCAAGGTCTGGCCTTGGGGCAGGCTGAAGTTGATGCCGTCCACCGCCTTCACATGGTCCACGGTACGGCGCAGCAGGCCTTTCTTGATCGGGAACCACACCTTCAGGTCCTTGACCTCCAGCAGCGGCGCGCCTTGCGGGTTGGCAGCCGGGGCACCGCTGGGTTCGGCGTTGATCAGCATTTGCGTGTACGGGTGCTGCGGCGCGCTGAACAGCGTGGCGCAATCGGCTTGTTCGACTATTTTGCCGCTTTGCATTACGCACACACGGTGGGCGATGCGGCGTACCAAGTTAAGGTCGTGGCTGATCAGCAACAGGGCCATGCCCAGGCGTGCCTGCAGTTCCTTGAGCAGGTCGAGAATCTTCAACTGCACGGTCACGTCGAGCGCGGTGGTGGGCTCGTCGGCAATCAGCAGTTCAGGCTCGTTGGCCAGCGCCATGGCGATCATCACCCGCTGCCGCTGGCCGCCGGACAGCTCATGGGGCAGGGCCTTGAGGCGTTTATGCGGCTCAGGGATACCCACCAGATCGAGCAGTTCGAGCGTGCGCGCGGTGGCTTGCTTGCCGGTCAGGCCTTTGTGCAGCAACAGAATCTCGTTGATCTGCTTTTCAATGCTGTGCAGCGGGTTCAGCGAGGTCATCGGCTCCTGGAAGATCATCGCAATACGGTTGCCGCGGATACGCTGCATAGGCTTCTCGCCGAGTTGTAGCAGGTCCTTGCCTTCGTACTGGATGCTGCCGCTCGGGTGGCGCGCCAGCGGGTAGGGCAGCAGGCGCAGGATCGAGTGCGCCGTCACCGACTTGCCCGAGCCACTTTCGCCCACCAATGCCAGGGTTTCGCCTTTGCGGATGTCGAAGCTGATGCCGTCGACCACGCGGTTGACTTGGTCGCCGGTGACGAACTCCACTGCCAGGTCGCGCACTTCGATCAGGGTACTTTGGCTCATGTCATTTCCTCGGGTCGAAGGCATCGCGGGCGGACTCGCCGATGAATACCAGCAGGCTCAGCATCACTGCCAGTACGGCGAAGGCGCTGATGCCCAGCCACGGGGCTTGCAGGTTGGACTTGCCTTGGGCAACCAGCTCGCCCAGCGACGGCGAACCTGCCGGCAGGCCGAAGCCAAGGAAGTCCAGGGCGGTCAGGGTGCCGATGGCGCCGGTCAGGATGAACGGCATGAACGTCATGGTCGAAATCATCGCGTTGGGCAGGATGTGCCGGTACATGATTGCGCCATTGCGCATGCCAAGGGCGCGCGCCGCGCGCACGTACTCAAGGTTGCGCCCCCGCAAAAACTCGGCGCGCACGACGTCCACGAGGCTCATCCACGAGAACAGCAGCATGATGCCCAGCAACCACCAGAAATTCGGCTGTACGAAGCTTGCCAGGATGATCAGCAGGTACAGCACCGGGAGCCCCGACCAGATCTCCAGAAAGCGCTGCCCGGCAAGGTCTACCCAGCCGCCATAGAAGCCCTGCAGGGCGCCGGCAATCACGCCGATGATGGAGCTTGCGATCGTCAGCGTCAGGGCGAACAACACCGAGACGCGGAAGCCGTAGATCACCCGTGCCAGCACATCGCGGCCCTGGTCGTCGGTACCCAGCAGGTTATCTGCCGAGGGCGGCGCGGGTGCCGGGACTTTCAGGTCGTAGTTGATGCTCTGGTAGCTGAACGGGATCGGCGCCCACAGCACGAAGGCGTCTTTTTTCGCCAGCAGTTCGCGGATGTACGGGCTCTTGTAGTTGGCCTCCAGCGGGAACTCGCCGCCGAAGGTGGTCTCGGGGTAGCGCTTGAATGCCGGGAAATACCATTCGCCGTCATAGCGCACCGCCACGGGTTTGTCGTTGGCGATAAGCTCGGCACCCAGGCTCAGGCCGAACAGTACGATGAACAGCCACAGCGACCACCAGCCGCGACGGTTGGCCTTGAAACGCTCGAAGCGCCGGCGGTTGAGGGGGGAGAGGGCCATGTCAGTGCTCCCGGCTGGAGAAGTCGATACGCGGATCGACCAAGGTGTAGGTAAGGTCGCCGATCAGCTTCACCACCAACCCCAGCAGGGTGAAGATGAACAAGGTGCCGAACACCACCGGGTAATCGCGGTTGATCGCCGCCTCGAAACTCATCAGGCCCAGGCCGTCGAGTGAGAAAATCACCTCGATCAGCAGCGAGCCGGTAAAGAAGATGCCGATGAACGCCGACGGGAACCCAGCGATCACCAGCAGCATGGCGTTGCGGAATACATGGCCATACAGCACCCGGTTGCGGCTCAGGCCCTTGGCCTTTGCGGTGACCACGTACTGCTTGTTGATCTCGTCGAGGAAGCTGTTTTTGGTCAGCAGGGTCATGGTGGCGAAGTTACCGATCACCAGCGCGGTGATCGGCAGCACCAGGTGCCAGAAGTAGTCCAGCACCTTGCCGGTGGTGGACAGCTCGTCGAAGTTGTTGGAGGTGAGCCCGCGCAACGGGAACCAGTCGAAATAGCTGCCGCCGGCAAACAGCACGATCAGCAGGATGGCGAACAGGAACGCCGGGATGGCATAGCCGACGACGATGGCGGAACTGGTCCACACATCGAAATGGCTGCCGTGGCGCACGGCCTTGGCGATCCCCAGCGGGATCGACACCAGGTACATGATCAGCGTGCTCCACAGCCCGAGGGAAATCGACACGGGCATTTTCTCGACGATCAGGTCGATGACCTTGGCATCGCGAAAGAAGCTGTCGCCAAAGTCCAGCTGGGCGTAGTTCTTGACCATGATCCACAGGCGCTCGGGGGCGGACTTGTCGAAGCCGTACATGCGCTCGATTTCCGCCACCAGCGCCGGGTCCAGGCCTTGGGCGCCGCGGTAGTTGGAGCCGGCCACCGACACTTCGGCGCCGCCACCGGCAATGCGGCTGGTGGCGCCGTCGAAGCCTTCGAGCTTGGCGATCATCTGCTCCACCGGCCCGCCGGGGGCGGCCTGGACGATGATGAAGTTGATCACCAGGATGCCGAACAAGGTCGGAATGATCAGCAGCAGGCGGCGCAGGATGTAGGCCAGCATGTCAGTTGGCCTCGCCGACTGGGGCTGCGCTTGGCGCCGGGGTGACATCGGGCTTTACCCACCAGGTGTCGATGCCAACGTCGTACTTGGGCGACTTCTGCGGGTGGCCGATGTGGTTCCAGTAGGCCACGCGGTTGGTCTTGATGTGCCAGTTGGGCACCACGTAGTAGCCCCATTGCAGCACCCGGTCGAGGGCGCGGCAGTGGTCGATCAGGCTCTGGCGCGAATCGGCGTTGATCAACTGTTCGACCAGCTGGTCGATGGCGGGGTCGCGCAGGCCGATGAAGTTGCGGCTACCGGGGTTGTCGGCGGCAGAACTGGACCAGAACTCGCGCTGCTCGTTGCCCGGCGAGTTGGATTGCGGGAAGCCGCTGACGATCATGTCGAAGTCGCGCGAACGCAGGCGGTTGATGTACTGCGAGACATCCACGCGGCGGATATCAAGGCCGATGCCCAGGTCTGCCAGGTTGCGCTTGAACGGCAGCAGTACGCGCTCGAACTGGGTTTGCGCGAGCAAGAACTCGATGTTCACCGGCTTGCCGTCCTTGTCGACCATCTTGTCGTCGACGATCTTCCAGCCCGCCTCTTGCAGCAGCTTGTAGGCCTGGCGCTGGTGCTCGCGGATCATGCCACTGGCGTCAGTGACCGGGTTGTGGAAGGCTTCGCTGAACACCTGGTCGGGGACCTTGCCGCGCAGCGGTTCGAGGATTTTCAGCTCGGCCGGCGAGGGCAGCCCGCGGGCGGCCATTTCGGAGTTCTCGAAGTAACTGCCGGTGCGGATGTAGGCACCATTGAACAGTTGCTTGTTGGTCCATTCGAAGTCGAACAAAAGGCTCAGCGCCTGGCGTACCCGCACATCCTGGAACACCGGTTTGCGCAGGTTGAAAATGAAGCCTTGCATGCCCACCGGGTTGCCGTTAGGCAGCTCTTCCTTGATCAGCCGGCCCTCGCGCACGGCGGGGGTATTGTAGGCCGTCGCCCAGTTCTTCGCGCTGACCTCAAGTTCATAGTCGAAAGCGCCGGCCTTGAGCGCTTCAAGCGCCACGTTGTTGTCGCGATAGACATCGAACGTCATGGCATCGAAGTTGTAGAAGCCGCGATTGATCGGCAGATCCTTGCCCCAGTAGTCCTTGACCCGCTCGTAGCGGATCGAGCGCCCAGCCTTCACTTCGGCGACTTTATACGGGCCACTGCCCAGCGGGATTTCCAAGTTGCCACGGGTGAACTCGCGGTTTGCATACCAGTGTTTGGGCAGCACCGGCAGTTGCCCGAGAATCAGCGGCAGCTCGCGGTTGTTCTTGTGCTTGAACTTGAACAGCACCTTGAGCGGGTCTTCGGCCAGCACTTCGGACACGTCGGCGTAATACTGACGGTACAGCGGCGCGCCGTCCTTGATCAGGGTGTTGAAGGTGAACACCACGTCTTCGGCGCGCAGCGCGTGGCCGTCGTGAAAGCGGGCTTCGGGGCGCAGGTAGAAGCGCACCCAGCTGTTGTCGGGGGCCTTTTCGATCTTGCTGGCCACCAGCCCGTACTCGGTGAACGGCTCGTCCAGGCTCTGGCGCATCAGGGTGTCGTAGATGATGCTGAGGTTGTCTGCGGCCACGCCTTTGTTGATGAACGGGTTAAGGCTGTCGAAGCCACCGAAGCTTGCCTGGCGGAAGGTGCCGCCCTTGGGCGCGTCGGGGTTCACGAAGTCGAAATGCTTGAAGTTGGCCGGGTATTTCGGCGCCTCGTCATACAGGGTCAGCGCGTGTTGCGGGGCCGCCAGGGTGGGCAGGCTGATACAGGCAAGCAGCAGGCTGGCGGTTAGCGTGCGCAGCGTCGAGGTCATTGGGCTTTCTCCGAAGGCTTGATCCACCAGCTGTTCAGCCCGAGGGTGTAGGGCGGGGTGGCGACGAAGCCGAAGCGGTTGCGGTAGGCCAGGCGGTGGTTGTCCAGGTACCAGTTGGGAATCATGTAGTTGTGCCACGACAGTACCCGGTCCAGGGCCCGTGCGGCGGCCACCTGGTCGTCACGGGTGCGCGCAGCCAGCAAGGTGTCGAGCAGGTGGTCGACCACGGGGTCGTCAATGCCTGCGTAGTTTTTGCTGCCTTTGACGGCGGCCTGGCTTGAGTGGAAATACAGCCACTGCTCAAGGCCCGGGCTCAGGGTCTGGTTGAGGGTCATCAGAATCATGTCGAAATCGAACTGGTCGAGGCGTTGTTTGTACTGGGCACGGTCGACGGTGCGCAGGCGCGCGTCGATGCCGATGCTGCCGAGGTTTTCGACATACGGTTGCAGGATGCGTTCGAGGTTCGGGTTCACCAGCAGCAACTCGAGGGTGAACGGCTTGCCGTTGCTGTCGACAAGGCGCTGGCCGTTGAGTTTCCAGCCGGCCTCGGCCAGCAGCGCCAGGGCCTTGCGCAGGGTCGCGCGGCTGACGCCGCTGCCATCGGTGTGGCTGACCTGGTAGGGCTCGGTGAACAGCGCCGGGGGCAGTTGGTCACGGAACGGCTTGAGCAGCAGCCACTCCTTGCCGGTGGGCAGGCCGCTGGCGGTGAACTCGCTGTTCGGGTAGTAGCTGGTGGCCCGCCGGTAGGCGCCGTTGAACAGCGCGCGGTTGGCCCATTCGAAGTCGAGCATCAGGCCCAGCGCCTGGCGCACGCGCGGGTCATGGAAGGCCGCGCGGCGGCTGTTCATGAACAGGCCCTGGGTCTGGGTGGGGATCTGGTGCGGGATCTGCGCCTTGATTACTTCGCCACGGCGAATGGCCGGGAAGTTATAGCCATTGGCCCAGTTCTTGGCCTGGTGCTCGATGTAGATGTCGAACTCGCCGGCCTTGAACGCTTCGAAGGCCACCGTGGCGTCACGGTAGAACTCGTACTCGACACGCTTGAAGTTGTATTTGCCGCGGTTGACCGCCAGGTCCTTGCCCCAGTAGTTCTTCACCCGCTCGAACACCACGCGCCGGCCTGGCTGCACCTCGGTGATGCGGTACGGGCCGCTGCCCAGCGGTGGTTCGAAGGTAGTGGCCTTGAAATCGCGCTTTTGCCAGTAGTGCTTGGGCAGCACCGGCATTTCGCCCAGGCGCAGGATCAACAGCGGGTTGCCGGCGCGTTTGAACACGAAGCGGATGCGCAGGGGGCCGAGAATATCGACCCGCTGCACTTCCTGCAGGTTGGTGCGATACAGCGGGTGGCCGTCTTTGAGCAGGGTACGGTAGCTGAACGCGACGTCAGCCGAGGTGATCGGCGTGCCATCGTGAAAGCGTGCTTCGGGGCGCAGGTTGAACACCACCCAGCTGCGGTCTTCGCTGTACTCGACCGAACGGGCGATCAGGCCGTAGCTTGAGGTCGGCTCATCACCTGAGGGGTCGTACATGCCGGTACCGACCATCAGTGGCTCGTTCAGCTCATTGATGCCGTACTGCAGGAAATTAGGCGTGGTGACCGGGCTTGAACCCTTGAACGTGTAAGGGTTGAGCGTGTCGAAGGTGCCGAACGCCATGGCCCGCAAGGTACCGCCCTTGGGCGCTTGCGGGTTGACCCAATCGAAATGGGTGAAGGTGGCCGGGTACTTGAGCGTGCCGAATTGCGCGTATCCGTGGCTTTCGCTCACCATCGCGACGGCGGGGAAGCTCAAGGCCAGGCTGAGAGACAGCAGGAGGGGACGTATCAAGTCGGCATCCGATCCAGGGGCATTGGGCTTGGGTCGGAGTACAGTAACAGCTTGTCTGGGTTGGAAAAAGAGTGCCGGCAAGCGTTTCGCTGCAAGGGCTTGGGTGTCGATTCTAACCTCACGCGGTCAGCGTGTAGGAGCGGCCTTGTGTCGCGAAAGGGGGCGTAGCTCCCCCCGACGATTTTGCATGAGGCCGAGATAGTGGGGCTGCTACGCAGCCCATTCGCGACACAAGGCCGCTCCTACAGGAGATCGTGGCGCTGGGGCCGGTTCCGATCAGTGACCCAGATAGACGGTCAAGGTTTGCCCAGGCTTGAGGGCGTGGCCGCTGCGGGGGTTCCAACGCTTGAGGTGTTTCATCTCGACGTTGAAACGCTTGGCCACCAGGTAATAAGAATCGCCCTTGCGCACCTTGTACTGGGTAGAGCGTTGTTTTGCGTCCGCTACCCGGTTGCCTGCTGCACTGCCGCCACGCAGGGCCAGCACCTGGCCAACGCGCAGGCTGTTGCCGCGCAGGCTGTTCCAGCTTTGCAACTGCTTGACCGACACTCGGTTGGCCTTGGCGATGCTGCCCAGGTTGTCGCCACGTTTGACCCGGTAGCTGCGCGCCGCCGGCGCCTTGGCTTCGGCAAGCGCTGCCTGGAACACGGCCTTGTTCGGTTGCAGGCTGACCAGTTCCTCAGGCTTGAGGTTGGACATGCGCGCCGACAGCAGCTGCGCCTTGGCGGTGGGCACCAGCAGTTGCTTGGGGCCGTCCACGGTCATGCGCTTTTTGAAGGCCGGGTTGAGCTGGATCAGCTCGTCTTCGTCGATATCGGCAAAGGCTGCGACCCGCGACAGGTCGAGGCGCTCGTTGATGGCAATGGCTTCGAAATACGGTTCGTTGGCGATCGGGTTGAGGTTCACGCCGTAGGCCTGCGGGGTGTTGACCACTTGCGACAGGGCCAGCAGCTTGGGCACGTAGTCGCGGGTTTCCTGCGGCAGTGGCAGGTTCCAGTAGTCGGTGGGCAGGCCGAGTTTTTCGTTGCGTTCGATGGCGCGGCTGACCGTGCCCTCACCTGAGTTGTATGCCGCAAGCGCCAGCAGCCAGTCACCGTTGAACATGTCGTGCAGGCGGTTGAGGTAGTCCAGCGCAGCGTTGGTGGAGGCGGTGACATCGCGCCGGCCATCGTAGAAATTGGTTTGCCGCAGGTTGAAGTGGCGCCCGGTGGCCGGCATGAACTGCCACATGCCCGCAGCGCTTGCTCGCGAGTAGGCCATTGGGTTGTAAGCGCTTTCGATGGCGGGCAGCAGGGCCAGTTCAAGCGGCATGTTGCGCTCTTCCAAGCGCTCGACGATGTAGTGCAGGTACAGGCTGCCGCGCTCGCCGGCGTTCTCGAGGAACGACGGGTTGCTGGCGAACCACAGGCGCTGCTGCTCGATGCGCGGGTTGACGTCCATGTTTTCCTGCAGGGCGAAGCCTTGGCGCATACGCTCCCAGACGTCTTGCGGCGCCTGCGGTTGCTCCTTGGCCTTGACCACTACCGGCGCCGGCTTGTGTTTGATCCGCGCCTGATAGCTGTGTGCGCGAACACTGTCGGATTCGTCGAGCTGACGGGTGCTCTGGCAGCCCACCAGTGTGGCGGCCAGCGCCAGTGCACTGATCTGTGCCAGTCGCGTCAGGGCGACCGAATGAGAGGTTCTGCGGCTACGGGAAGACATCGGCTGGAAGGGTTATCCGGGCAAAAAAGTTGGGCGATTCTAGGAACCGGTCCCCTCCGGGTCAACCTTTGCTGCAACCTCTCGATATATCTTGGGGTTATCAGAACCCGTCTTTCCATGACCTCAAGGCAGCAAAAACAGTGGCTTGGGTTGGGTTGCAATGCCCCTTCCATTCGTCTGCTTTTTCTTTAACGGATGTTTCAGCAGTGCGCAAAAACGGGTTGGTTTGCAGCTCCAGGCCAATACTTGATGGCAGGCTGATGCGGTTGTCGGCACGCAGCTGGGTCACCTCGGCAAAGCGCTGCTGCAGCCGCTGGTTTTCAGGCTCTACGGCGCAGGCAAAGCGCAGGTTGCTCAGGGTGTATTCGTGGGCGCAGTACACGGCCGTTGCAGCAGGCAGGGCAGCCAGGCGCTGCAGCGAATGGTGCATCTGTTCAGGGGTGCCCTCGAACAGCCGTCCACAGCCCCCGGCGAACAGCGTGTCGCCGCTGAACAGCAATGGGGCAGGGGTTTGCTCGGTGTAGAAGGCAATGTGGCCAAGGGTGTGGCCGGGCACGGCGATCACTTCAAACTGCATGCCCAGCACCTGGACGCAGGCGTTGTCTTCAAGGGCCAGGTCCCGGGCCGGGATGGTTTCGTTGGCCGGGCCGCATACCCGTGCCCCGGTCAGTGCCTTGAGCGCCTCGACGCCGCCGACGTGGTCGTGGTGATGGTGGGTGATCAGGATATCTTCCAGCACCCAGCCTGGGTTGTCGGCCAGCCACTGGCGCACCGGCGTGGCATCACCGGGGTCGACCACCGCGCAGCGGCGATTGGCAGTATCCTGTAACAACCAGATGTAGTTGTCGGAGAAAGCGGGTAGGGCAACGATCTGTATCATGGTGCGGATTCGCCAAGCCTGGACATGGCTTCATCTTAGCCGCGATGGCGCGGCCGGAGAACCTTCCGAGGGAGAACGCAATGACCGATCAAGCCTTCGCCCAGGCCGACCCCGAGTGGGTCGAGCTGATTCGTCTGGCCCGTGACTGGTTCGACGGGCCGTTGGGCCAACTGATGCTCAAAGAAGAAGAAAAGCTGCTGGCCGAAGAGCTCGGGCGCTTCTTTGGCGGCTACCTGGTGCATTACGGCCCCGGCAGCGAGGCGCCGCCCAGCGCACCACAGGTGCAGCGCAATGTGCGCCTTGGCGCGCCGTTGCCGGGTGTCGAGATCGTCTGTGAGGAACAAGCCTGGCCATTGTCCGAGCACGCCGCCGATGTAGTAGTGCTGCAGCATGGCCTGGACTTCAGCCTGTCGCCCCACGGTTTGCTGCGCGAGGCCGCAAGTTCGGTGCGCCCTGGGGGGCATCTGCTGATTGTCGGCATCAACCCTTGGAGCAGCTGGGGCATGCGCCATCTGTTCAGCCGCGGGGCGCTGCGCAAGGCGCGCTGCATCTCGGCGTCGCGGGTGGGCGACTGGCTCAACCTGCTGGGCTTTGCGCTGGAGAAACGCAGGTACGGGTGCTATCGTCCGCCGCTTGCATCGCCTGCCTGGCAACAGCGCCTGGCGGGCTGGGAGCGGGTTGCTGGTGGCTGGCAAAGTGCCGGCGGCGGCGTTTACGTGCTGGTGGCGCGCAAGATTGTCGTGGGCCTGCGCCCGCTGCGCCCAGCGCGCCGCGAACCCATGGGCAAGCTGCTGCCGCTGCCGCTGGCCAAGGTCAACCGCAGCGCTACCCACCCTGACACTGACAAGCATTGAACACGAGTGGTACATGAGCGATAGCGTCGAGATTTACACCGATGGTGCCTGCAAGGGCAACCCTGGCCCCGGCGGCTGGGGCGTGTTGATGGTCTGCAAGGGCGTCGAAAAAGAGCTGTGGGGCGGCGAGCGCGAAACCACCAACAACCGTATGGAGCTGATGGCTGCCATCCAGGCGCTGATGGCGCTCAAGCGCGAATGCGACGTGGTGCTGACCACCGACTCGCAGTACGTGATGAAAGGCATCAACGAGTGGATGGTCAACTGGAAGAAACGCGGCTGGAAAACCGCGTCCAAAGAACCTGTGAAAAACGCCGACCTGTGGGTGATGCTCGATGAACAGGTCAACCGTCACAAGGTGACCTGGAAGTGGGTCCGCGGCCATATCGGCCACCCAGGCAACGAACGCGCCGACCAGTTGGCCAACCGCGGCGTCGACGAAGTGCGCAAACAGCGCTAGGGCAGCCGCGAGGCGGCGCCAAGCTACCGACCGCTGAGTTATACTCTCGGCCCAGAATTCAGGCAGCAGCAGTTGGAGTACCGCGTGGAGCAGCAGCAAGACAAACGGTTTGTAGTGCTCGATACCGAAACCACCGGTATGCCGGTGGGCGAAGGCCACCGCATCATCGAGATCGGTTGTGTCGAAGTCATGGGCCGGCGCCTGACCGGGCGGCATTTTCACGTCTACCTGCAGCCAGACCGCGAGAGTGATGAAGGCGCGATCAACGTGCACGGCATCACCGACGCATTCCTCATCGGCAAGCCGCGTTTTGCCGAGGTGGCCGACGAGTTCTTCGAATTTATCCAGGGCTCCACGCTGGTCATCCACAACGCAGCGTTCGACGTTGGGTTCATCAACAACGAATTTGCCCTGATCGGCCAGCGCGACCGCGCCGATATCTCCCAGCACTGCCCGATCCTCGACACCCTGATGATGGCGCGCTCGCGCCACCCGGGGCAGCGCAACAGCCTGGATGCGCTGTGCAAACGCTACGGTATCGACAACTCCGGCCGTGAGCTGCACGGCGCCTTGCTCGACTCCGAACTGCTGGCTGACGTTTATCTAGCCATGACCGGTGGGCAGACCAGCCTGTCCCTGGCCGCTGACGGCGCGGTGGGTGAGGACGGCCAAGCCGCACGCGGCAGCGAGATTCGCCGCATTACCGGGCGCACACCGGGGCGGGTGATCATGGCGAGTGAGGAAGAACTGCAGGCCCATGCCGAGCGTCTGGCGGCGGTGGCCAAGTCGGCGGGCGGGCCGTCGATGTGGCAGGCGTTGACCGAGCCTGCTGCCGGTTGATGCACCGGGCCTGCCGCGCAGGCCCTTGAAGCAGGCTCAGGGAATACGGACGATCTCGATTCCGGTCTGGGCCAGTTCGAAGCGGTCTTCACCCAGATAATTGACCCGGTCGCCAATGGCCAGGCGATAGGTGGTGATCGGCGCACCAAGGGTGCTGCCATCTGCCTGGAGCGTGGACTCCTGGAATTCATGCACGGGGTAGATACGGCCTTCGGCGTCGCGGGCGTGGAACTGGCCGACCATTACTGCTGCCATTTTGGGTGGAACCCTCTGAAACGTGTAGGAAATGTCTGTAGCCATAGACCAGCAATAGGTGCGGGAAGTTTTCTGCTGTATGGAAAAAAACCAAAGCACCGAGGAACGGTCATCTATAACTACTGACGTCCCTTTACTTCGCAGAGGATGCATTCCCCATGAGTCAGGTTTATTCGGTAGCGGTTGTCGTCGGCAGCTTGCGCAAAGACTCCTACAACCGCAAGGTGGCCCGCGCCTTGTCCGAGCTGGCTTCGTCCAGCCTGGCCCTGAAGATCATCGAGATCGGCGACCTGCCGTTGTACAACGAGGACATCGAAACCGACACCCCGCCTGCGGCCTGGCAGCGCTTTCGCAACGAGATCAGCAAAAGCGACGCGGTGTTGTTCGTGACGCCCGAGTACAACCGCACGGTGCCTGGTTGCCTTAAAAACGCCATCGATGTGGGCTCGCGGCCTTACGGCAAAAGTGCCTGGAGCGGCAAGCCGACCGCCGTGGTGAGTGTCTCGCCTGGGGCGATTGGCGGCTTTGGCGCCAACCACGCCGTGCGCCAGTCACTGGTGTTTCTGGATATGCCCTGCATGCAAATGCCCGAGGCCTATATCGGTGGTGCCGCGTCGTTGTTCGACGAACACGACAAGCTCAACGAAAAGACCCGGCCGTTTCTGCAGGCGTTCATCGACAAATTCGCCTCTTGGGTGAAGCTGAACCGCTCGGTATAAAGGCTGTACCCGGCTCCGCCGCTAGCTGTGCGTACCCGACCGGCCTAAGATGCATCCCCTTGAGCATGCGAGGCGAGCTAAAACCGCGCAGGCTTGAGGTGAATGTTTCAAGGAACGGCCGATGAGCGAAAAAGACACCATCTCCATGCACCTGGTACGTGAGGCGTTGCTACAGGCGTGTCCTGAGCCTCAGGCGGCCGCTGCGTTGCTGGCACGCGCCGGGATCGATGCCGAGCGGCTTGAGCTTCCCGAGGCGCGGGTCAGCGCCGAGGCTTATGCAAGGCTCTGGCGCCTGCTGGCCCGGTATTGCAATGACGAGTTCTTCGCCATGGACCCACGCGGCCTCCGCCGCGGCAGCCTGGCGTTCCTGTGCCGGGCAGCGATGGCCCAGCCGACCTTGGGCGAAGGCCTGGATACCGCGCTGACCTTTCTCGGGTTGATGCTCGAAGATTTGCAGCCGGCCCTGGTGCGCCAGCAAAGTCTTGCCGAAATTGTCATCAGCGAGCCCCGCCAGGCGCCACGCCGCGCCTTCACCTATTTCACCTTGTGGATGATCGTGCACGGCGTGGGCTGCTGGCTCGCCGGGCGGCGCCTGCCGATCATGGCTGTCGAACTGCGCTGCGCCGAGCCACAGTTCTGCGACGATTACCGGGTAATGTTCTCGCAGACCCTGCATTTCTGCCGGTCGCGCACGCGGATGATCATCGCCGCTGATTGCCTGGACATGCCGCTGCGGCGTGCGCCCGAAGAACTGCAGCGTTTTCTCGCCGAAGCACCTGGCAACATCCTGGTCAAATACCGCGACCCAACCAGCTTTGGCTGGCGCATCCGCAACGACTTACTGCGTGGCGACCCCTGCACCTGGCCGGACGTCGACACGGTTGCGCGTCAATTATGTGTGTCGCCGGCTACCCTGCGCCGGCGCTTGGCCGACGAGGGGCAGACCGTCCAGGGGCTCAAGGACAGCGTGCGCCGAGAGTTGGCCGTCGCCTGGCTGGCGCAGAACGAGCCTAGCCTTGGCGAAGTCGCCGAGCGCCTCGGCTTTGCCGACAGCAGTTCTTTCTACAAGGCGTTTCGCAAATGGTTCGGTTGCAATCCCGGAGCTTATCGAGCGCTGATCCATGCACCAGATGCATTGCACCGGGAGGTACTTCCGGCTCGTTGAATGGGGAGGGCAGGGGCAATCTGCCGGGCTTTTCAGCCCGAGACTGCTGCCATGACCAACCCCGCGGAATCCGAAAAAATCACCCATGCCACTGATCAGTTCATTGCTGAAATTCTGCCTGACTGGCTCAAACGCGCGAGCGCTGCGCAAGTTCGGCTTTTGCGCGAACAGGCAGCGGCGCTGCGCGTCTCCCAGCAGCAAGTGCACGAAGCGCTCAAGCCGCTAAAACCCCTCGACGACTACGCAACTGCTGCGCTTGAGTCCGCGCTGGCATCCGAGCTTGGCATTGCTGTCGATCTGCGCACTGCCCAGTGGCGCGATGAGCGGCGGCGGCTGAAGGTTTTTCAAGGCCAGGTGCAGGAATTCAGCGCTTACTTCGTACGCACCCCGGCGTTGCAGCACCTGATGCAGAATTTCAAGGAGAACGAATCCTTCTTCGAGGAAACCGCCTTGGTGCACCCGGCTGACCCGGTATCGGGTGAGATGGAACGGGTAGTGTCCAGTGCGAGCCAAAAAATCGCCGAAGTCTGCCGCAAGGTTGACGTCGGCGCAGGGTATCGCGCCCACCTGGACAGCGTCCTGGATGACGCATTCACAACCAGCCTGGCCGATGACAGGCGGCGGCAGCTGGGGTTCGACGTTGAGGTTGCTGCTATCAAGGGCCAGCACAGTGCTTTCGACCTGAGCATGTTGCGCACTGCCGCCGACGGCAAGGCCATAACCCACAGCCTCGGCCAGCAGGTGCTCTGCGGCCCCTTGCAATTGCTGGGGTGTGCGCTGGATGGTGCACTGGCGTTCAGCATCAGCGGCACTTGGTTGGGCGGTACTCGTGGCCCGGTTACTTCAATGCCGCAGCTCATGGGTGTTGTGCTGTATATGCCTGATGACCACGAACAGCCCCTGCGCCAATTTCGGGACTTTTCGGCTGCTAACCGACACCTGGCAGTCAAGATGGCGCAGCCCGCGTTCAGCGCCGCCGTGCTGAGACGGGTTGCGATAAAGGAACGCGCCGCCTTCATGACCACACTGGCAACGCGCCTGATGGACTCGGTGCCTGACATGCAAGCGAACGTGCAGGCAATTGACGGCGATCTATTTGTCGGTGTGGCGCGTGGCCATGTACAGCGTATCAAGGAGAATGCTGCCGAGTTAGCAGTACCGACTGCGCAAGCAGACCGTACCGCCACTACCGAACGGACGGAGGCTTTGGAGGTCGTGGGCCTGACATTGCTCAACCTGGCAGGTCTGTTCGTGCCGGTGGTGGGCGCTTTGCTGCTGGCTGATATGGTCCGCCAAACCCTGGTGCAGGTGTGTGAAGGCGTCGAGGACTGGGGCTTGGGGCATCAACACGAAGCGCTGGAGCACTTCCTGGGGGTAGCTGAAACCGTGGTGGTGACGGCCGCGGTAGCCGGCGGCGCGACGCTGGCGGCGCGTAGTTTCGCCCGAAGTGCATTTGTCGACGAATTGCAGCCGGTGCTCAACGCCCAGGGCCAGCAACGGTTTTATGCCAACACCTTGGTTCCCTATCGATCAGGTGTTCAGGTGGCCGATGCGCCGCTGTCTGACGACGGTCTGTTCGAAGATGGCGACCGGCGTTGGTGGGAGCATGAGGGCCATCGCTATCAGGTGCGCCCGGTTGCGCAGCGCAGCAGTTGGCAGTTAGTGCACCCAACGCGCGACGATGCCTTTGCCCCCGAGCTTGAGTCCAATGGCGAGCAGGCTTGGTGCTTGAACCATGAACGGCCGCTGGAATGGCAGGGCGCCAGCCTGTTGCTTGGGCGCCTATGGCCTGCGTCGGCGGCACTTGAGGCGTCGCGAGTGGAGCAGATCCTGCGGGTGGCGGATGTGGATGAAGATGCCCTGCGTGGCTTGCTGGTCGAACGCCGACCGTTGCCGGTGGCGCTGCGTGATACGTTGCAGCGTTTTGCCATCGATGCCCGTATCAGCGCCCTGTTCGAGCAGCTTGGCACAGGCGTCGCTGCGGGCATCGACCGCGAACTGTTTGACTGGTGCATTGAACGTGAGGCACTGCTAGGCACGCCTTGGGCCGAGCAGGCTGAACACCTGCTGGAAAACGCGCCAGCCCTGGGCGAGGCGCTGCTCGAACACTTTGCCAGCAGCGCGGCCGGTGCAGACGACCTGCTGTGGCTGGTCAAACGTGATTTCCCAGGCCTGCCGGATGCCTATGCGCTGCACCTGCTGGACCGGGCAGACGCGGCGCAGCGCCTGCGCATGTCAAGCGAGTCACGTATTCCCCTGGCGTTGAGCCAGCAGGCGCGGCAGTTGCTGCTGGAGGCCAAGCTGGTGCGCATACGCGAGAGCCTGTTCCTTGAGCACAGCTATCGCGACGAAACGGTGGAAGTGGTGTTCAGCCTCCTGCGGCGGCACGCCAACTGGCCCGCTTCAGTCAATCTCGAATTGCGTGACGACCCAATTGCCGGTCGCCTTTTGTCGCGGTATGACCCGGCGCCGCAAGCAGAGGCCACGCTCAACGTGATGGTGCGCCGCGAAGGGCGCTTTGCGCTTTATGGCAGCAATGGACAGGCGCTTGAGATGCAGCCCGCAGAGCCTTGCGGGCTGGCCGAGGTGCTGCTGGCGGTGCTCCCTGATAGCCGCCTGCAGGCGCTTGGCTGGGACGGGGCCGAGGGTGCTGCGCGGGTGCACGCCGACTTGCAGCGTTGGCTGCCAGCCACCCGCGCGGGGCTGCTCAACGATGCCGGGCTGCGTGAGGCGGGCGTGCAGCCCAGCCCCATGCAGCGCCTGCCTGACGGGCGCGTTGGCTATCAGATGAGCGGGCGCGGATCGGGGTTCGGGACCCTGCTGCGTTTGCGTGATCGTGTGCGTGCTCTATATCCCGGCTTCACTAACCAGGAAGTTGAGGGGTACGTGAACGCACTGATGACGCGGCCGCGTTCGGCGTTCGCCAACCTACTCATCCAGGAGCAACAATATCGACGCCTGGATGTCGCACTGCAAACCTGGGTCAGCGATAGTGCAGTGGTGAGTGTCGTCGTTGCACGCCGGCGTTGCGCCAATGAATTTCGACGTTGCTGGCGGATGATTGGCGAGCTGGACCCAAACGCACATGGCCCAGCACTAGGGATGCGTTTGACCTTGATCGGTTCGCATATTGGAAGTTTGCCGGAACTGCCCGCAGATTGTGACTTCAGCCACATCACCACGCTAACACTGGTGGGGCTCGGGCTCGACCGCATACCCGCAAGCTTTCCTCGGGCTTTTCGCCGTCTTCGGGCGCTGGACCTGAGCAACAACGCCCTGACTACCTGGCCTTCGATGTTCTTGCGTGCACCGCGCTTGCGGATATTGCGCATGGCTCGTAACCAGCTAAGCATCACGGCGACCAGTTCGGCGTTATTGAGCGAACTTAGCGGGGTGCATGAGCTTGATCTGAGCTACAACCCGCTCGGCGCGATCAGTCTGGAATTCGGGCGCCTGTCGCGGCTGCGCAGGTTGAACCTGCGTAGCACCGGCTTGCTGACCATGCCGTCTGGGCTTGAGTGGTGTGGTTTCCTGGAAACCGCCGACCTGCGCAACAACAGTATTTCGACCATGCCACAGATCTGGCTCAATGCCACACCGTCGTTACGCCAGAGCTTGCGTTTGTCAGGTAATCCTCTGCCACCGGCCATCACCGCTCAACTGCGAGCGCCAGCCGTGGACGAACTGGCAGTACCGAGTGACGTTCCCACGGTAGTAGAGGCGCGCAGCCTGTGGCTCAGTGGTCTGGACGAGGCCGACACCGAAATACGTGGGGCGTTGTGGGACGCCTTGCAGGCTGAGCCTGGCAGCGAGCACTTCATGCAGATGATGGCTGAGCTCACCTGCACCAGCGACTACCGGCAAGCTCAAACGGCCCTGGCCGAACGGGTCTCGGGCCTTATGGCGCAAGCGCGCGGCGACACTGCACTGCGCGAGGAGTTGTTCAGCCTGGCCGCCAACCCGCGCACGTGTGTGGACAGCGTGCTGTCGTGCTATAGCGTGCTGGAGGTGCGTGGGCTGGTCGCCAAAGCGCTGCACGACGCGTCGGTCGAGCAGGCCCAGGGGGCGCGTTTGAGTTTGGCGCGGCGTTTGTTTCGCCTGGACCGTGTCGAGCGCATCGCCACGGAGGCCATGGCATCGGCTCGTGCACTAGGGCGTGAGGTAGATGAAATCGAGGTCAGCCTGGCCTACCGCACCGGGCTTGCCGACGAACTGGACCTGCCGGGGCAGCCCCGCACCATGCAGTTCGGCGCCATCGCCGGGGTCACCCGCGCGCAGCTGGATGCAGCAGCTGCAACGGTGCGCAGCGAGGAGGCCGGTAAAGGTCTGGCGGAGTACATCAGCCAGCGCGATTTCTGGGTGCAGTACCTGGAGGCGCAGCATACCGAGGCTTTCACAGCGGCGGAGCAAGCGTCTTGGGACGGCCTGGAAAAGCTCGATGACGAGCGTGAAAAACTGGACGACAAGCAGTACGTCACACGCGCCAACCAGTTGGCGGCGGACCGCAACAAAGCCCGTCAGGACCTGATCCTGCGCCTGACCCGCGAAGCACTCACGGCGTAGAAATCTACACAGTTTCTCTGACCCAGGCATTCCTCTTGTAGCGCGCGGGCTTTGTGCCACCAACACGCTATCTGCCAGTGTTGCGCGCAAGTTGCGCAGTTACCTCTGCCCTCAAGGCCAAGCCTGACCAGTCTTGAGCCAGGCCGGCCAAACCGATCATGGCAATTGATCGGTTTGGCCATTGCCCGGCCGCCCTGGCCGCGTGAACATCGAAGCATGCCTGGCATCCAGCCAGATCGCCCGACCGTAAGCTGCGCAGCCTGGTGTGCGCGGCATCAATGGGAGCTTCGACATGCTTATCGCTCAGCACAATTTCATCGTCAGTGGCGCCGCCTCAGGGCTGGGTGCTGCGACTGCCCAGATGCTCATCGAGGCCGGTGCCCGGGTCATGCTGGTTGACCTCAATGCGGCGGCTGTACAGGCCAAGGCCGAAGAATTGGGCCGCAACGCCCGTTTTGCCGTGGCCGACATCAGTGATGAACAGGCTGCCCAAGCGGCGGTGGATGCCACCCTCGAAGCGTTCGGCAGCCTGCACGGGCTGGTCAATTGCGCCGGTATCGTCGGCGCCGAGAAAGTGCTGGGCAAGCATGGCCCGCACGCACTCGGCAGCTTTGCCAAGGTCATCAACGTCAACTTGATTGGCAGCTTCAACTTGCTGCGCCTGGCCGCTGCGGCCATGGCCGAAGGCCCGGCCAATGAAGGTGGCGAGCGCGGGGTGATCATCAACACCGCCTCGGTCGCCGCCTACGACGGCCAGATCGGCCAGGCCGCCTATGCCGCTTCCAAAGGTGCCATCGCCAGCCTGACGCTGCCCGCAGCCCGCGAGCTGGCGCGCTTCGGCATCCGTGTGATGACCATCGCCCCAGGTATTTTCGAAACCCCGATGATGGCCGGCATGACCGAAGAAGTACGCGCTTCACTGTGCGCCGGTGTGCCATTCCCGCCGCGCCTCGGCCGCCCGCAGGAATACGCAGCCCTGGCCCGCCATATCATCGAGAACAGCATGCTCAACGGCGAGGTGATCCGCCTGGACGGCGCGCTGCGCATGGCAGCCAAGTAAAGGAGCGAACACATGACATTGGCCAATGACCCCATCGTAATCGTCAGCGCCGTGCGCACGCCCATGGGCGGGCTGCAGGGCGACCTCAGCAGCCTCACTGCGCCGCAACTGGGCAGCGCGGCGATCCGCGCCGCCGTCGAGCGCGCCGGCATCGATGCCGCCAGCGTCGACCAGGTGTTGTTTGGTTGCGTGCTGCCCGCAGGCCTGGGCCAGGCACCGGCGCGCCAGGCGGCGCTGGGCGCAGGGCTTGGCAAGCACACCCCGTGCACCACGTTGAACAAGATGTGCGGCTCTGGCATGCAGGCGGCCATCATCGCCCATGACCAGTTGCTGGCCGGCAGCGCCGAGGTGATCGTCGCCGGTGGCATGGAGAGCATGAGCAACGCTCCGTATCTGCTGGACAAGGCCCGCGGCGGCTACCGCATGGGCCATGGCAAGGTCATTGACCATATGTTCATGGATGGCCTGGAGGATGCCTATGACAAAGGCCGTCTGATGGGCACCTTTGCCGAGGACTGCGCGCAGAATGGCGGCTTTAGCCGTGAAGCCCAGGACGCCTTCGCCATCGCCTCGCTGACCCGTGCCCAGCAGGCCATCAGCAGTGGCCGTTTTGCGGCCGAGATCGCCCCGGTGCAAGTGACCGAAGGCAAGCAGCAGCGCCTGATCGAGCACGACGAGCAGCCGCCCAAGGCGCGGCTGGACAAGATCGCCCAGTTGCGACCGGCGTTCCGCGAGGGCGGCACGGTCACGGCAGCCAACTCAAGTTCCATTTCCGACGGCGCCGCTGCCTTGGTGCTGATGCGCCGCTCGCAGGCGGAACAACGGGGCTTGAAGCCGCTGGCGCTGATCCATGGCCATGCGGCATTTGCCGACACGCCTGCGTTGTTTCCCACAGCCCCCATCGGTGCCATCGAAAAACTGCTGCAACGCACCGGCTGGGCGCTTGGCGATGTCGACCTGTTCGAGATCAACGAGGCGTTTGCTGTGGTGACCCTGGCGGCCATGCAGCAGCTCGACCTGCCCCACGACAAGGTCAACATCCATGGCGGTGCGTGCGCTCTGGGCCACCCGATTGGCGCCTCGGGCGCGCGGATTCTGGTGACGCTGCTGTCGGCCTTGCGCCAGAACAACCTGCGCCGTGGCGTGGCGGCCATCTGCATTGGCGGCGGCGAGGCCACGGCCATGGCCGTTGAATGCCTGTACTGAGGTGAAGCATGCTGGTAACTGACGAACAACAACAGATCGCCGACGCTGTGCGCGGGTTTGCCCAGGAGCGCCTGAAGCCCTTTGCCGAGCAATGGGACAAAGAGCACCGCTTTCCCAAGGAGGCCATCGCAGAAATGGCCGAGATGGGCTTGTTTGGCATGTTGGTGCCGGAGCAGTGGGGCGGCAGCGACACCGGCTACGTGGCTTATGCCATGGCCCTTGAAGAAATCGCCGCCGGCGATGGTGCCTGCTCGACCATCATGAGCGTGCACAACTCGGTGGGTTGCGTGCCGATCCTGCGCTTTGGCACGGACGCGCAGAAACAGCAGTTTCTAACGCCGCTGGCCACCGGCAGCATGCTCGGTGCCTTCGCCCTGACCGAACCCCAGGCCGGTTCTGACGCCAGCGGCCTTAAAGCGCGTGCCCGGCTCGATGGCGACCATTACGTGCTCACTGGCAGCAAGCAGTTCATCACCTCCGGGCAGACCGCCGGGGTGGTGATCGTGTTTGCCGTCACTGACCCCGAGGCTGGCAAGCGCGGTATCAGCGCCTTCATCGTGCCCACCGATAGCCCTGGTTACCAAGTGGCGCGTGTTGAAGACAAACTGGGCCAGCATGCTTCCGATACCTGCCAGATCGTCTTTGACAACGTCCGTGTGCCGCTGGCCAATCGCCTGGGTGACGAAGGCCAAGGCTACAAGATTGCCTTGGCTAACCTTGAGGGCGGGCGTATTGGCATCGCGGCCCAATCGGTGGGCATGGCCCGCGCGGCGTTCGAGGTGGCGCGCGACTACGCCAAAGAGCGCCAGAGCTTCGGCAAACCCCTGGTGGAGCACCAGGCAGTGGCCTTCCGCCTGGCCGATATGGCCACGCGCATTGCCGTTGCCCGGCAGATGGTGCTGCACGCCGCGGCCTTGCGCGATGCTGGGCGCCCGGCGCTGGTGGAGGCGTCGATGGCCAAGCTGTTTGCCTCGGAAATGGCCGAAAAGGTCTGTTCGGATGCCTTGCAGACGCTCGGCGGATATGGCTATCTGAGCGACTTCCCGCTCGAACGCATCTACCGCGACGTGCGGGTGTGCCAGATCTACGAAGGCACCAGTGACATTCAGCGCATGGTCATTGCGCGCAACCTTTGAAGGAGCAACCCGCATGGCATTCGAAACCATCCTGCTGGACATCCACGGCAAGGTCGGCCTGATCACCCTCAACCGCCCGCAGGCACTGAACGCGCTGAACGCGCAGATCGTCGCCGAGATCAACCAGGCGCTCGACCAGCTCGAGCGTGATGCCAATATTGGTTGCGTGGTGTTGACCGGTTCCGCCAAAGCCTTTGCCGCTGGCGCGGACATCAAGGAAATGGCCGAGCTGCAATACCCGCAAATCTACGTCGACGACCTGTTCAGCGACGCCGACCGCATCGCCAACCGGCGCAAGCCGATCATCGCCGCAGTGTCGGGCTTTGCCCTGGGCGGTGGCTGTGAACTGGCCATGATGTGCGACTTCATCCTGGCCGCCGACAACGCCAAGTTCGGCCAGCCTGAGATCAACCTGGGCGTGCTGCCGGGCATGGGTGGCACCCAGCGCCTGACCCGCGCGGTGGGCAAGGCCAAGGCCATGGAGCTGTGTTTGAGTGGCCGCCTGATGGGCGCTGAAGAAGCCGAGCGCGCAGGCCTTGTAGCCCGCGTCGTACCGCAGGCAGAGCTGCTTGAAGAGGCGCTGAAAGTCGCCGCCAGCATCGCTGCCAAGTCGGTGCCGGTGAGCATGATGGTCAAGGAGAGCGTCAACCGTGCCTTCGAAGTCACCCTCAGCGAGGGCGTGCGTTTCGAGCGCCGTGTGTTCCACGCAGCCTTCGCCACCGAAGACCAGAAAGAAGGCATGGCCGCGTTCATTGCCAAACGCGAGGCGCAGTTCAAGGACCGTTAAAGGGGAGGGCCGGGCGCGGCATGGTCACGCCCGGCGTGATGGCCTTCAGAGGTTGAAGAACACTTTCTGTGCGGCAGCGTGGGTGATGCCGTAGTAATACACTTCTGGGCCCTTTATCAGCCGTTGTTCGGCCGTTTTGAGGTGCCCTTCGGTGAAGCCTTCTCGCGCGGTATTCTGCGCCGGGTAGTGGAAGTGCGCATACCACAGCACCTGGCCATTGTGGCTGATGCTGTACTCGTCGATGAAGTCAGCCGGGCGTCCGGCAACCTTGGCCAGGAGCACCCGCATGCGATCTGGCTGGATCTGCACTTGTTTGTGCTCGAGCAGAAACTGCACCTCACCCATGCGCGGCGCTTGCTTGAGCGCAGCCTCTATGCGCAGTTCAGTGGCTTGGGTCTGCAATGTTGCGGACATTTCGCGCAAGCTGCGCGCCACCCCTTCCGCGTCGAGCCCCTGGGCGGCTTCATCGGTTTCATTATCGGCGGTCAGGCGCGCCTCGATGGCATTTGCCCTGGCCCCAAGCAAATCGCGGTGGTGCTGCAGCGACTCTTCAAGCTCCACCGGCAGGTAGCGGGTAATGTTCTTGCGCAGTTTGCCAAGCTCGGCATTGGCATTGGCAAGCAGGGTGGTGCTGCCTTTGAGCAGATGCTTGAGGGATGCCTGCGGGGCAGCCGGCTGCGCTGGCTTTGCCGTCTGCACCTCGACCCAACTGCCGTGCTTGAGGTGGTAGGTGCGTGAGGCGCTCTTGTTATCGGGGCCTGGAACGTCAACCGTATTGGCATCGTCTGCGCGTGGTTCGGCCAGTAGCAGCCCGTGGTCACTGGTTTCGATCAGCCCCGGTACCTTGCTTCGCAGTTGCGTGAGTGTGCAAGTTGGTGGGTAGTCCGGTAGCTCGGCCAAGTCATGTTCGGTCTGGCCGCTCAGCCATTCGACTTCCGTTTTCATCTGCAACAGGGTCGCCTGGGCGGCCTCTGCCGGCAGCAGCGATGCAAGTACCGCCAATTGCCGCTCGCCGGCCTTGAATTGCTCCCTGATGCTGCGCAGCAGCCGCGCACTGACTTCCTCGTCGGCATCGGTGAGCTTGTACAGCCGGGCGCGCTGGGCGATGGCCATCTCTATGCTGCCCCAGAATCGTTTGCGCCATGGCACCGCCTCGTCGCTTATGCCATGGACCAGGGTGACGCGGTTGAGCATGCCCTCAAGGCGCAGGAAGCGCAGCACCAGCTCCTTGGTCGGGCTGGCGGGCGTGGTCGCAGACAGTTCATGCCAGCGCTTGATGTCAGCTTGCTGGGTACTGGCCAGCTTGCCCAGCTCGTCGCGGATCTGCTGCAAGACGGTGTTGTTGGCAAGCATGTCGTCGAGCAGGGGGGCGATGTTGTCCAGGCGCTCTTTGACGATGCGGACATCGCTTGCGGTGAGTTCTACCCCGCGCTGTTGTTGGCGGCCAATCTCTAACAGTTGCTCGCGTTGCGGGCGATAGCGCTCGTGAAGGATCTTGTGCAACGTGCGTTGGCAATAGCCGTCCTGGTACAGGGCGTACGCGTGCACCTGCTTGAAGTCTTTGACGGGCTGCAGTTGGTTGCGCTGCTTGAGGTGTTCCAGATGCGTACTCCAGAACACCGAAATCGCCTGCATCTTGGTTTGCAGGCGCTGCAAGGTGGCATCATCGCTGCTGGCACCGACCAGATTATCTATGGTCTGCATTTCCTTGTGTTTGGCATCCATGAGCTCTTTTTCGGCTTTTAGTTGCCCGTTGACCGTCTCCATGGCAGCGTTTTTGTCCAGCGCCAACTTGCGCAGTCTGCTGGACAGTGGTTGCCCCCCGCGCAGGCGCAGATGCAGGTCCAATTGCCAGCGGCCAGCCTCATCCATGCGCAGCCAAGGCCCCAGGCTCTTGTCTGGGCCCATGATACGCGCCTTGTCCTGAGTACGGTCCAGCGCGACCTCGAATACCTTGCCATCGAGCAGTGTGTACGCGCTGGCCCCATACAGGTAAAGGCCGCGCAGGTTGCCCACTTCAATAGGCGAGCTGAGCACCTTGGCTTTGACGCTGGCCTGAAGCGCATCCAGTGCGGCGCGGTGCACGGCGCCAAGTTGTTGGCCGGCACTGGTCCAGCTGAAGTCCAGGTGGGTCATGCTGTCAGTGGTGCTCACTGTCAGCGCGGGCACGGGCTCATTGGGGGTAGCGGGGAGCGCGGGTTCGACTTCAGGCTCGATCACCTCGCCGTGTTCCAGCTGCAGGCGGAACATCGAGTGAGTAAACAGCAGCATGGCGATGTTCAGCAGCAGGTTGATCATCGTCAGCCGGTGTTGCAGCGGGTCGCTTTCGGCCTCTGTGTTGACGTACTCGGCCAGTGCCACTTCCATCTGAGCAAGCCAGGCCACTTTGCCAAGGGTGCTGCCCGCCAGTGGCAACAAACTGTTAAACAGCAGCCAGCCGAGGGTTTTCCAGCTGTCCCAGCGGGCTTGCGCAGTGCTGGTGGCGTGTTCGGAAAACCGCGCGATGGCTTCATTTACGCAGGCCAGATACAGGCCTTTGGCCGGCGCCAGTAACGCATCGTTGACCGCTATGCGGGCCGGGGCAGGTGTGCCGAAGGGGATTGCGCTGGTGTCATCCAGCGGCACGAACAGGTGCGGTTCCTGGAAGCCCCCATGGTTATAGAAACGCCGGTCTTCGGCTGGCAAACGTTCCAGAATGTCCGCCTGCAAGTCGCCTGGCGTGCTGATGGCGACGAACAGCGCCAGGCGATCACGGAAGGACAGCAGCGAGTCCTCATGCAGTGGTCTGTACAGCAGGACCGGGCCGGCCCCCGGATGCTGCGCCTCGATCAACCAGGTATTGCGCGGGTGGTCGATGTCAGCGCCAGGGGCCTTGATGAAGCCAAGCGCGCGCATCACCCAGCGTTGCTCGCGTTGCCCGGCATCAGCGGTGAACAGCTCGCTGATGCGGCGTGCGGCGTCGCCATCGTCGAGCTTGCCGCGCATATGCAACTCCATGGCCAGGGCAGGCAACTGCGACTGCAGTTGCTCGGCCAGCAACCGCTCGCGGACGGCGCGTTCGTCTTTAGCGTCGAGCAGCTTCGCCCGCAGCATGGCTGGGTAGCGGGTGGCGGCATCGAGCTCGCTGACCAGGCGCCTTATGTAGGTTTCGTTCAGCCAATCAGGCAGCGGTGTGTCGGTGGTCGAGCGCAGTTCTACCCGGCCAGGTTTGAGTAGCCCGATGTTGGCGATTGCAAGCTGGGCGAGGGAATAGGTAACGGGCTCGACCGCCCCAGACACCACGGCCCCTTCGGCACCTGGCAGCGCCGCAGCGGTGACCACGTAGTTGACCACTTCAACGGTTTCCGGCGCAGGTGTGCTGCTCTGGTGGTCAACGCTGAAACGCGCGGCCAGTTGCCGGTTGACGAAAGCCTCGGCGGTGTCGACGTCGTCCAGCCAAAAGCGCCCGTCGCTGTCGTGATAGCCCTGGGCGACGTCAATGAGCAGGTTGCTGTAGCGCATCAGCGACTGGCTCGACGCATTGCGTAGCCATTCTGGCAATTGCTGGGACAGCGGTTCGCGGCGGCTTGCCTCATTTTTGTCGCATTGCTCGATCATCGAGCTGAGGCGATCCAGGTCCAGGCCCAGGGCAACGGCCTGGGCGCGGCTGCGGTACGAAGCGCTGATCTGTTCGATAAGGTGCAGCTGCTGGTCCAGTACGCCGCCGGCCATGGTTTCGAACACGTCCTCTGCCAGGGGCTCGATGTTGACCTGGCGCGGGCTGGCGACGGCATCCTCAGGCCAGCTGCGGTTGAGCGCAGCGAGCATCGCCTCGCGCGAGGTGAAGCTGAGCAGCCGGCCGGTGAGGGTGAACACCAAGACTACCTGGGGCGATGGGCCTTCTTCGCTACGCTCGATCAGCAGGGCGCTTGTGAGGTCGACGTCCAGTTCGCCGTCGGCAGAAAAATCGATGCTCAGCCGCGCTACGCTCAAGCCCTGGGTGTTAGGCCATGTGCTGCGTTCGGCGGCGCTGGGGTAGTCATGGACCATTTTCGCTGCGGCCTGGGCTGCGCTCGGCAGGTGCGTGCTGGCGCGAATGCTGGTGTCCAGTTGCCCGCGCAGAAAGGTTGCGTACCACTGCCACGGTGTTTCGCCGCTTGCGTTGAATTCACTCCAGAACGCGGTCAAGTTCTCGCGATAGGCCTCAAGCAGCACCGGCGCGGTTTCGTTGATCAGCACCTCCAATGCATGCAGGTCGATGTCCACTTGCGCAGCCTGGTCGGGCTGAGGGGTGGCAGTGACGAAGTCGGCTTGGGCGGTGAGGTTGAGGGTTTCACCTTGGCAATACCGCTCGACCAACACCTCGGCCAGCGGGCGAACCCACAGGTCACCGTCCACTGTGGGGGTGGCAAGGTAAAGCGTGCGCAGGTTGTGCGAGCTGCCGCGTTGGCGTCTCTGCCATTGCTCCATCAGCAGGTTTGCGGCGGTATCGAGCAGCACAGGGCGTTGGTTGAAGCGTTTGGCGACCTGGCAATCGAGGGCGCTGAGTTGGGCCAGGCGTTGGTGCAGGTTATCGTTCATGGGCTCTATCCATTGCGGGTAAAGCGCCATCAGATGCCGGTTCTGCCTGCCCTTGGTGCTAGCCGGTTAACGCCGACCGGGGGGTGAAATCGGCGGTATTCGGTCAGAAGCGCTGTCATTTATGTTGCCCCACGTCGCCCGGCACCTTAGACTGCCGCCCCCTGTAAAAGAGTGCCGATTGGCGCTTGAAAAATTCCGCCGTCGCTGATGCGTCGCCGATGGCACCCGAAACGCCCAATGCACATTTTTTCATAGAGAAATCGATGACCAAGGAACAGTTGCTGGCCATGTCGGCCGATGACTACATGAATGCCGAACAGTTGGCGTTCTTCACCGCGCTGTTGCAGGCGATGAAAGTCGAAACCCATGAGCGCATCGAGCTGAGCCGCAGCACCATCGAGAGCCTGGACACTCCGTCCGACCCGGCGGACGTGGCTTCGGTCGAAGAGGAGCGTCACTGGCTGGTGAATGCCATCGAGCGCGATCAGCGCCTGCTGCCGCAGTTGGAAATGGCCCTGGGCCGTATCGGCGACGAAAGCTTTGGCTGGTGTGATGACAGCGGTGAGCCTATCGGCCTGCAGCGTCTGCTGATCAGCCCGACCACCAAGTACTGCATCGAAGCGCAGGAACGCCACGAACAGCTCGACCGCCATCAGCGCCAAATCTGACCGGTCCGCTGTACACGAGGCCCCATGGAGCGATCCCTGGTGCCTTTGTGTTTTCTTGCCTTGCATCAAGCGGGACCGCCTTACATCCAAGGAAGTATGGATAGTGGCGTTGTAGTGGCGTTTAATGGCGTCACAATAACGACATGCGGATGGATCACCCGATGATGCGAGAAGGAACTCTGCCGGCTGCCGAGCTGCCGCGCCCGGCGTCTGCACGTACCCTTGCCGTTTTGCAGGGCGTTGCGATGTGCGCACTGCTGTGCGCCAGTGCCTTTGTCGAAGGGGCGCTCTACCTTGCCATACCCGTGGCACTATTGGTGCTGTGGCTGGCGCGAGTGCGCCAGGCGTCACCCACTGTCGCCCAGCCGGCGCCATCGCCCCACGATGAACTGATCCGCCAGCTGGCCCGAGGCACCAGCCACAATGCCCTGTCGGCAGCTTCGGTGGCCCATGCCGTGCAGCAACTGGCGGCGCGGGTTGAGTCGCAGTTGGGCGCCGCACAAGAAATTGTCGGCAGTGCCGAAGTCATGATCGTTACCGAGCAGGCCAGCGCCAGGCTCAGCCAGCAGGCGCTGGAAGCTGCGCGGTCGGCCCACGGCAGCAGCGTGACCGGCAGCGCGGTGCTGGCTGAGTCGGTCCAGCGCATGCGCGACCTCAGCGTGCGCGCAAGCTCCAGCCGCGAACTGATCGAAGCGCTGCATCAGCGCAGTGAAGACATCGCTCGAGTGACCTTGGTCATTCAATCCATTGCCAGCCAGACCAACCTGCTGGCGCTGAACGCGGCCATCGAAGCGGCCCGTGCCGGCGACCATGGCCGCGGCTTCGCCGTGGTGGCCGATGAGGTGCGTGGGCTGGCCGGGCGCACTGCCAGCGCCACCGAGGAGGTCGGGCAAATGGTGGCAGACATCCAGGCGCGCACCGCGCAGGTCGTTGCGCAGATACGCGAGTTGGCTGACGATTTGGGCAGTGGCGTTGTGCAGGTGGAAGAAACCGGCGCGCAGCTGGCGCAGATCGCAGGGCTGGCGGCCAGTGTCGAGGGCCAGGTGAGCGAAATTGCCGATGGCACCGAGAATAACCGTACCCAGCTCGATACCCTGTTCCAGGCGGTGGCCCAGGTGCGCAGCGACCTGCAAGTCAGCGATCAGCAGACTCGGCGCCTGGCCAAGGCCGCGGTGCAAATGGAAGGGCAGGTCGAAAGCCTCAGCGAGCGCCTGGCCGAGGTGGGGCTCGATGCCTATCACCAGCGCGTGTTCGAGCTGGCCCAGGCGGGCGCGCGGCAGATCGCCGAGCGTTTCGAGGCTGATGTCGAACAGGGCAGGGTAACGCTGGAAGACCTGTTCGACCGCCAGTACCGGCCTATCCAGGGTATGCAGCCGCCACGCTTTACCACCTGCTTCGATCATTACACCGACACGGTACTGCCGTCGATTCAGGAGCCGCTGCTGAGCCAGCATGACGGCCTGGTCTACGCCATCGCTTGCACCCAGCAGGGCTATGTGCCCACCCATAACAGCGCGTTCAATCAGCCGCTGACGGGCGATACGGTGCATGACACGGCGCATAACCGCAGCAAGCGCATCTTCGATGACCGTACCGGGGTTCGCTGCGGCAGCCACCAACAACGGGTGCTACTGCAAACCTACACCCGCGACACCGGTGAGCTGATGCACGACCTGTCGGTGCCGATCATGGTCAAGGGCCGCCACTGGGGTGGCTTGCGCCTGGGCTATCGGCCCGAGTCCGGGCTTGGCTAAGCCCTCATCGCTCAAGATGACGGGCCAGCTCGCAGGCGTCCTGATGGCGCCTGCGAAAGCCGAGCACCCTGCCGGTGTCGCTGTCGGCGACGTGAAAAAACGCGATGCCGGCCGGAATAACGATGAATCGAGGCCTGGCAGCACATGAAATGTGTCGTGGGTCTCGACGGATTTCACTGTTTTCGTGCATATTTGCTCCGCTGTAATACGTATATGTAGATCGCGGCCCGTCATGCCAACAGCGCTGACGCAGTCTGCCGCATCTCTGCTGGCCGATTTTCCGTCAGATATGACGTATCCCTGATACCGAATCACGCCCAAGAGTACCCCGCGCAACAAGGCGATGGACTGGAGAACAATTTCCGGTTGCCGTGCCGACTGCGTTGGTTGGAGTCTTTGTCGCGTGGTTCCCGGGTCTTTGACTTGAAGTGATGGTCACCTCCGCGCAGCAGGCGCAGGGGAGTGGCCGCATGCTATTGATGTGAGGAGTTTTCATTGGCAGTCAGTACTCTTGATACCCATGCGTTGTTCGCCCTGGGCGATTTGCGCGCCAAGCTGGTAAAGCTGTTTCAAGGTCGTTTCGTCTACGTCACCGAGCAAAGCCCTGACGGGCTGTACATGGCCGAAATCGACACCGAAGAGGCGCTGGTGGTCGATGACAAGCCACGCCTTGAGCTGAAGGTTGGCGACCACTTCCGAGCCGCGGTGCTGCCCAGCCGTGAAGGCGGCAAGCTGGAACTGCGTTATCGCGATATCAAGTTCAATGTGTATGGGCAGGGCGACTACGCGTTCGTTTCGGTGCCCGAGGGCGATGGCATCGTGTTCCGCGAGGGCCACGGTGTGATGTTGGTGTTCGCAGCGCACCAGCAAGTGCCAGAGGGCCTGGGCAAGTTGCTCAAGGCCGTGACCGGCAAAGTCGCCAAATGGCGCAAAGGCGAGCTGACGACCTTCAAGGCCAGCGAGTGAGCGAGCCGCTACCTCGGGGTTCGCGGGCGGATCTGCATCGTCAGTACCAGGCCCAGGCTGTGCAGCAGGCCGAGCGCCTGCTGGCGCGCCGCGATGAGCTGCAAGGCGACTGGCTGGCGTGGGTAGCGGGGCAGATCTATCAGCTGAGCCCGCCGCCGTTTGCGGCCATGGTGCGCCGTGAACTGCAGCGCCTGAGCCAGGGGTGAACGTCAGTTACCGCGGTCATTGCCGCTACTGACTTCGTCCGGCACCGCTTCACCGGAGGTGCGCTTGCGAAACAGCGCAGCCCGTGCCAGCAGCAGGGTGGTCACCGGCACCGTGATCGACAGCAGGATCGGGATCAGCCAAGCGTGCAAGACAGGGCTTTGCTTGAGCGCCGAAAAATACAGGATCGACGCCAGTGCCACGCACCACGCACCGATGGTGGAAGCCAGGGCTGGCGGGTGCATGCGCTGGAAGTAATCTTTCAGCCGTACCAAGCCAAGCGCGCCGATCAGCGCGAACAGGCTGCCAATCAGCAACAGGGCTGCTACCGAGAACTCAAGCCAAAACGGCAGTTGAACTGCTCCGTTCATTCGATTACCTCGCCGCGCAGCAGGAATTTGGCCAAGGCGAACGACCCGACGAAGCCGAACAGTGCAATGAGCAGCGCCCCCTCGAAGTAGGTGTCACTGGCATAGCGTATGCCTAGCACCAGCATCATCAGCATGGCCAGGATGTACAGGTAGTCCAGTGCCAGCACTCGGTCCTGGGCCGACGGGCCGCGAAACAGCCGGATCAGTGCCAGGGCCATGGCCGTGGCAAAGATGAACAGGCTGGCAAGAATGGCGTTGGCAAGCAGGCCGCTCATTCGAAGATCTCCATCAGCGGGCGTTCGTAGGTGTGCTTGAAATGCTCGATGAAGGCCGCTTCGTCTTCCAGGTCGAACACGTGCAGCAACAGCACGCTACGGTCCAGGGCAAGCTCTGACCAGACCGTACCGGGCACCACCGTGGTGATCATCGACAGCGCTGCCAGGCCGTGTGCGTCGCGCATCGCCAGCGGAATATGGACGAATGCCGAGCGGGGCGGGCGGCTGCCTGCGCGCAGTACGCCCCGGGCCACCAGTAGGTTGGACACGATGACATCCAGCCCAACCCTGGCGATCAGCCGCGTAACAACCAGCGGGCGCCGTATATGGGCGTGCTGCGGCCGTAGCGGCGCCATCAGGATCGGCGCAAGCACGCCCAGTGCGGCGCCCAGCAGCAGGTTGCCAGGGCTGACGGACAGGTTGAGCAGCAGCCACAGAACAAACAGAGCCACCGACAGCAGCGGCGCGGGGAACAAGCGGTTCATGGCTGCACCTCGCTGTTGGCGGAGGTGGGCCCAGGCAGCGGCCGTGTGGCCATCACCGCGTTGATATAGTCCTCAGGCGCCTGCAAGCCGGCGGCGGTGTCCTGGGTGTAGCGCAGCAGCGGTTCGGCCTTGAGGCTGAGGAAGATACACAAGCCGAGCAACACCGCGACCGGCAGGCATTCATAGGCACGCAGTAGCGGCGACGGGCGCTCCTCGGGCTTCCAGAAGCGCTGGATGCCCACGCGGCCAAAGGCAATCAGCGACGCCATGCCCGACAGCACCAGCATGCTCACCAGGGCCCAGCCGGCAGCCCCGAGAGGCTGCTCGCGCGGTACGCCCAGGCCCAATGGATTGAACAGTGCGCTGATCAGGTTGAGCTTGCCGATGAACCCCGACAGTGGCGGCATGCCGATGATCAGCAGGGCGCAGGCGATAAAGCTCAGGCCGAGAAATGCCATGGTCCACGGGATGATCTGGCCAATTACTGCCTTTTGCTCATCGTCCAGGTTGATGCCCTTCGGCGGGTGCAGTGATTCGAGAAGAGGCGGCATCGCGCCTTCTTCATCTTCAAGGGGCGCTTCATTGGCTGAGCGCGAGCGCTCGATCAACTCGGCGAGCAAAAACAGTGCGCACAATGCCAGGGTGGAGCTTGCCAGGTAGAACAGCGCGGCCCCGGTCAGAACCGACTGGCCGAACCCGATGGCAGCTAGCAACGTGCCAGCCGATACCAGGATGCTCAGCGCTGCCATGCGCTCCAGGCGCTGCGCGGCAAGGATCGACACCGCCGCCACCGCAAGCGTTGCCAGCCCGCCATAGACCAGCCAGTCGCCGCCAAAATGCGCAGACGCCCCTGCCTGGCCGGAGAACAGCAGGCTCCACAGGCGCAGCACGGCATATAGCCCAACCTTGGTCATGATCGCAAACAACGCGGCCACCGGTGCGCAGGCCGATGAATAGGCCGGAACCAGCCAGAAGTTCAGCGGCCAGATACCGGCCTTGGCCAGAAACGCCATGGCCAGAATCGCAGCGCCGGCATGCAGCAAGCCACGGTCGCCTTCAGGTACCAGCGGTATTTTCAGGGCCAGGTCGGCCATGTTCAGGGTGCCGGTAACCCCGTAGAGCATGGCCGCGCCCACCAGAAACAGCGAGGAGGCAAACAGGTTGACGGCGATGTAATGCAGGCCTGCCCTTACCCGCGCCCGCCCCGAGCCGTGTAACAGCAGGCCGTAGGAGGCCGCCAGCAACACTTCGAAAAACACGAACAGGTTGAACAGGTCGGCGGTGAGGAAGGCGCCGTACAAGCCCATCAGTTGGATCTGGAACAGCGCGTGGAAGCTGGCGCCAGCGCCGTCCCAGCGGGCTCGGGCGAACAGCATGGCGCAACTGCCGACGATGCCGGTGAGCACCAGCATCAGCGCGCTGAGGTGGTCGACCACCAGCACGATGCCGAACGGCGCTGGCCAGTTGCCGGGCAGGTACACGCCAATGGACTCGGCTTGCCCCTGGCTACGCACCCATAACAGCAACGATACAGCGATGCCAAGGCCGGCAAAGGTGGACAGCAGGTTGAGCCGTGCCTTCAGCCAGCGGTGTTTCTCGCCAATCAGCAGCATCAGTGCCGCAGTGATCAAGGGCAGCAGGATGGGGGCGATGATCAGTTGGCTCATGCCGTTCATTCATCACGCTCCCGGCCGTCTACGTGGTCAGTACCGGTCAGCCCGCGCGAGGCCAGCATCACCACCAGGAACAACGCGGTCATGGCAAAGCTGATGACGATTGCGGTGAGCACCAGTGCCTGTGGCAGCGGGTCGGTGTAGTGCAGCAGGTCCTGGGTTACGCCGTCCTTGATGATCGGCTCCTTGCCGATGAACAGGCTACCCATGCTGAAGATGAACAGGTTGACCCCGTACGACAGCAGGCACAGGCCCATGATCACCTGGTAGGTCCGTGGGCGCAGGATCAACCACACCCCGGAGGCGGCCAGTACGCCGATGGCGACTGCGATGACTTCTTCCATCAGGCGGCTCCTGCTTGGCTGGGCTTGGCAGGATTGCCAGGACGATAAGCGCGCACCGACTGGTGCGCCAGTGCGGTCAGGATAAGCAGCGTCGAGCCGACCACCACTGTGTAAACGCCAATGTCGAAGAACAGCGCGCTGGCCACGTGCAGATCGCCCAGCAGCGGCAGGTTCAAATGGGCGGTGTGGGTGGTCAGGAACGGGTAGCCAAGCAGGATGGCGCCGGCACCGGTGAGGGTGGCGCAGAGCAGCCCGGTACCCATCCAGCGTAGCGGGCGCAGGCTCATCTGCGCCTCGACCCATTGGGTGCCAGCGACCATGTATTGCAGGATGAACGCCACCGACATCACCAAGCCTGCGACAAAGCCGCCGCCTGGCTGGTTGTGGCCGCGCATGAACAGGTACATCGACACCAGCAGGGCAATCGGCAGCAGCAGGCGCACCAGCGCTGCTGGCACCATCATGAAGCCTAGCGCCGTGTCGGTGGCATGGCGTGGGTTGACCAGGTCAGTGACCACATCTGGCGCCAGCTGGCGTTGCTGGGCGGGCAACTGCATGCTTTCTTTCGGGGGGCGGAAGCGGCGCAACAGGGCGAAGACGGTCAGCGCCACGGCAACCAGCACGGTGATTTCACCCAGGGTGTCGAAGCCGCGGAAGTCGACCAGCATCACATTGACGACATTGGTGCCGCCACCTTCAGGCAGCGAGCGGCTGAGGTAGAACGACGAAATGACGTTTGGCGTCGGGCGCGTCAGCATGGCGTAAGACAGCAGGGCCATGCCGCCGCCGACCAGCACCGCCAGCACCAGGTCGCGCAGCCGGCGCAGGCGTGCGCGGTCCTGGCTGCCTGGCAGTGGTGAAACCCCCTCGAGCCGCCGTGGCAGCCACCGCAGGCCAAGCAGGATGAGCACTGTTGTGACCACCTCGACCGCCAACTGGGTCAGCGCAAGGTCAGGGGCGGAGAACCAGACGAAAGTGATGCAGGTCATCAGGCCGCACACGCTGACCATGATCAGCGCGGCCAGGCGGTGATACTTGGCTTGATAGGCGGCGCTGATGGCGCAGGCAATGGCGATCAGCCATAGCGCGACGAACACGCCGGACCCCGGAATCTTGGGGCGATCGCCCCAGCTCAGGCCGCTGTACAGCAGAGGGGTGAGGCCTGCCAGGAACGCCGCCAGCACCAGCATGAACAGCTGCATCTGCAGGCGCCGTGAGGTCAGCCGGTCCTCGATGTGCCGGGCCAGCAGCATCAGGCGCACCAGGCCATGCTCGAACAAGCGCTTGCCGTTGAAGCGCTCGATCAATGGCGGGTAGGGGAAGCGGCCCAGGCGCAGTTGCTTGCGCAGTAGCAGATAAAGCACCACGCCGCCGCACATGGCCACCAGGCTCATGATCAACGGCGCATTCCAGCCGTGCCAGATAGCCAGGCTGTACTCGGGGAGCGTGCCGCCGACTACCGGCAATGCCGCCGCTGCCAGCAATGGCCCGACTGATTGCGCCGGGAAAATACCCACCACCAGGCAAGTCAGCACCAGCAGCTCGACCGGTGCGCGCATCCAGCGTGGCGGTTCGTGGGGGATGTGCGGCAAGTCTTTCGCGGGGGGGCCGAAGAACACATCGACGGTGAAACGTAGCGCGTAGGCAACGCTGAAAGTCCCCGCCAGCGTGGCGATTACTGGCAGCGCTGCTTCGACCCAGGCAGTGGAACTGATGAATACGGTCTCGGCAAAGAACATTTCCTTGGAGAGGAAACCGTTCATCAAAGGCACGCCTGCCATTGAGGCACTGGCGACCATGGCTAATGTGGCAGTGAACGGAATCAACCGGAACAACCCGCTCAGGCGGCGTATGTCGCGGGTGCCGCTCTCGTGGTCGATGATGCCTGCGGCCATGAACAGCGAGGCCTTGAACGTGGCGTGGTTGAGGATGTGAAACACGGCGGCGACGGCGGCCAGGGGGCTGTTCAGGCCCAGCAGCAGTGTGATCAGGCCCAGATGGCTGATGGTGGAATACGCCAGCAAGCCTTTGAGGTCGTTCTGAAACATGGCGGCGAAGGCGCCAAGCAGCAACGTGGCGGCGCCAGCACCGCCAACGATCCAGAACCATTCCTCGCTACCCGAGAGCACCGGCCACAGCCTCGCCAGCAGAAATACGCCGGCTTTGACCATCGTCGCCGAGTGCAGGTAAGCCGACACCGGCGTGGGCGCAGCCATGGCGTGAGGTAGCCAGAAGTGGAACGGAAACTGCGCGCTCTTGCTCAGCGCGCCGATCAGGATCAGTGGCAGCAGCACCGGGTACAGCGCGTGCTGGCGAACGGTGTCGCCAGCTGCGAGCACCTTGTCCAGGTCATAGCTGCCGACCACATGGCCAAGCAGCAGGGCGCCGACCAGCAGGCACAGACCGCCCGCCCCGGTGACCATTAGCGCCATATAGGCGCCGCGGCGCGCATCGGCGCGGTGGTGCCAGTAACCGATCAGCAGAAACGAGAACAGGCTGGTGAGTTCCCAGAAGAACACCAACTGAATGAGGTTGCCAGAGATCACCACACCCAACATGGCGCCCATGAACGCCAGGAAGAACGCGAAGAACCGCGGCACTGGGTCTTGCGGCGACATGTAGTAGCGGGCGTACAGCGACACCAAGGTGCCGATGCCCAGCACCAGCAAACTGAACAGCCACGCGAAGCCGTCCATGCGCAGCACCAGATTCATGCCCAGGCTCGGCAACCAGAGGATTTCTTCGCGGATAACGCCGCCATCGGCAATTTGCGGATACAGCAACGCGACCTGGACAGTGCCGACCAAGGCCACGAGCCCGGCAAGAATGGACTCGGCGTTACGTGCGTTGTGCGGCAGGACGGCCGCCAGGCAGCTGCCTACGAAGGGCAGAAGCAATAGCACAATCAATGACATAGCGGTTTGATCTGGAAGGTTTGCCAAGGATCATACGTGCCGGGGGAGGTATCACCAACACGCAAGCGGTTGCGAAATCCTACAAATATGCTGTGACAAGCTGTTTTTTTATAACAGTTTTTTACAAAGCACGGTGAAGGAATGCACGACCGGCGCCAGGCTTGGCGTATCGATCGCAGGGCTACCCAGCCTCGCGCTGACGCGCTTGCTCGTCCTCTGCGGTGCCCGGGTTACCCTGCCGGCGCACCTTCAGTTCACTGACCACTACCGCCAGCACGATCAACAACGCGCCGAACAAGGCGACGCCGGGCAGGCGCTCGCCGGCGATACGACCGACTACCCCGGCCCAGACAGGCTCGCCTGCGTAGATCAACGTCGCGCGGGTAGGGGAGACCGATTGCTGTGCCCAGTTCATCGCTACCTGGATCACCGCGCTCATCGCCCCCAGGCCAAGAGCGCTGGCCAGCAGCAGCCAGGAGAAATCGGGCAAGCGCTCCTGGGTCGGCACGATCATCAGAAACGCCAGCGCCGACGCCGTAGCCAGTTGCACCACGGTCACCCGGCGTACGTCCACTTTGCCGGCATAGCGGCTGATCAGGATGATTTCGGCGGCAATTGCCACGGCGCTGACCAGCGTGACCACTTCGCCTTCGCTGAAATGCAAGGTGCCGCCTTCAGGGCCGGCCAGTAGCATCAGGCCGACGAACGCCAGGCAGATACCCAGGCTTGGCATCAGCCCCGGTCGGCGCCCCAACACCAGCCATTGCAGCAGTGGCACGAAGGGCACATAGAGTGCGGTAATGAACGCCGACTGGCTACTGTTGATGGTTTGCAGGCCCATGGTCTGCAGGCCATAGCCCAGCATGATAGTGACGCCGATGAGCATCCCGGCCTTGAGTTCGGTAAGCGTCAGGCCTGGCAAGGCGCGAGTGGACAATGCGCCGACAAACAGGGCGGCCGCGGCAAAGCGCAAACCGACGAAAAACATCGGCCCGCTCACGGTCATGACATTGTGCACGATCAGGAAAGTGCCGCCCCAGAGCATGGTGATGAACACCAGCACCAGTTCGGCCTTGCTCAGGCGAAAGGTGACGGTGGGTTTGCCCGGGATGGTCTGGCTCATGCGCTTGCGTGCTCGGCTGGGGCGGCGCACAATTCGCCGCAAAGTGGGCAGTATACTGCGCAAACTCCAGCCTGTGAGCAATATAGTGCACAAAGACTCCGCGCACCGCGCCTCGGTGCTGCAACACGTCAGCCAGAACGTACGCCGCCTGCGTGGTGATGCCGGGCTGAGCCAGACGGCGCTGGCCGAGCGCTCCGGGGTCAGTCGGCGCATGCTGGTGGCCATCGAGGCCGGCGAGAACAACGTCAGCCTTACCACCTTGGACCTGATCGCCGACGCCCTCGATGTGGCCTTCAGCACCTTGATCCAGGCGCCTGATCAGCGTGACCTCAGCCGCATCGATGAACTGGCCTGGGCCGGAGAGCAGCCTGGCAGCCGTGCGGTGCTGCTCGGACGCAGTCCGGCGCGGCGTGAAGTCGAGCTGTGGGAGTGGACCTTGGCCCCTGGCGAGTACTACCTCAGCGAAGCCGATGCGGCAGGTTGGAGCGAACAGATCTACGTCAGCGAGGGGCAATTGACCTTGCTGATCGAGGGCACTGAACACCGTCTGCAGCGCGGCCAGTTTCACGTGTTTGCCAGCGACTGCCGCTACGCCTATCGCAATGATGGCCAGACGGCCGTGCGGTTTGTACGCAACGTGGTGATCTGAGCCTGGGCTGCTCAGGCCGGATGTGGCCCAGGGCCTTCCTCGGCCAGACGGTCGTGATAGTTGCGCAGCGGGCATTCCTTGAGTGACAGGCAGCCGCAGCCGATGCAGCCATCGAGCTGGTCGCGCAACATGGTCATTTCTTCTATTCGCCGGTCAAGGTCGGCACGCCAGTGCAGCGACAGGTGTTGCCAGTCCTCGGCGCTTGGCGTGTGGTCGCGGGGCAAGGCGGCCAGCGCCTGGGCAATTTCGGCCAACGGGATGCCTAGGCGCTGCGCGGTCTTGATCACCGCAACCCTGCGCAGCACTGCACGGGGGTAGCGGCGCTGATTGCCGCTGTTGCGCGTGCTGTGGATCAGCCCCTTGGTTTCGTAGAAGTGCAGGGCGGTCACCGCCACACCGCTGCGTGCCGCCAATTGGCCAACACTGAGCATTCGTTCTTCACCTGGGGGCGTCTTCATGCAGATTGTCCTTGACCTTGAGTTAGCTAGAGGTTTTACCCTGCCCGCCAATTGGCTGCAACTGCCCCAAGCGAGGAGACGGACCATGTCGCACTACGCCCATTCCCTGTGGTTCACCCAAATGATCGAATATGACGTGCCGCCGGAGCGTCAGGCGGCGCTGGCCCAGGCATTGGTGTCGCGCAGCGAGCAGTTGGCGCAGCGCTGCGAGGGGCTTGAAGGGGTGAGTGTCCAGGCCAGCGAGGACGGCTGCAGGGTTTTACAGTATTTGCAGTGGCGTTCGCGCACCGCGTGGGCTGCAGCCTCGCATGCGTTCGTCGAGGAGCCTTTCATGGCGTTGCTGCGTCAGCATCAGGCGCGCGGGGTGAACTTCGCCGCCTACCAGGCCCTGCGCAGCCTGGTGCGTGGCGCTGATGGCGGGCTACATTGCCAGGTCGGCACGGCTCAGGCATACCAAGGGGCATAATGCGGGTAGCGGTCGAGCCGGGCGCCGATGACCATTTCGCTGATCCAGGCCGTGAGCATCGCGCTGTAGGCCTTCTGGCTCTGTTCGCTGGAAAGCGCATGGTCGGCGCCGTCGACGATGCGGTGGGTCAGCGAGTGCGCACTGCCGAACGCCGAGCGATAGCTCATCAGCGTGCTGTGCGGCACATAGTCATCCTGTTCCGATTCCACCAGCAGTACGTCGCCGCTGAACTCGGCGCAGGCCGCCAGAGCCCGGTTGTCGCTTGGGCTCAGCGCGCGTTGGCGGTAGTCGTTCAGGCGTTGGCGGTCGAGGCTTTGCTTGGGCATGTTCCATTCATCGTCCCAGTACAATGCCGGCACCCGTAGCGCCAGCCACTTCACTGCACGCCGAGCAGTCAGCAAGGTCGCCAGATAACCGCCGTAACTGCTGCCGATAACGGCAATCGCTGCAGGGTCGACGGAGGGGTGGTTGGCCAGCAGATCGTACGCGGCCAGCAGGTCGTCGAGGTTCTGTTCGCGCGTTACGGTCAGCCGCTGGCTTGCGGTTTTCTCGTGGCCGCGCAGGTCGAAGGTCATGCACACACAACCTAGCCCGGTGATCTGTCGGGCCCGCGCCAGGTCGCGCTGCTGGCTGCCGCCCCAGCCATGCACGAACAAGATCCCAGGCATGCGGCTGCCGGGGCTGACCAGAGTGCAGGCAATGCTCTCACCTTGCACTTGCAGGTCGATATTTTCACTCTCGATGGTCATGTTCGCGGATCCGCGCGAATTTGCTGAGCTGTCCAAGTTCACTGTCGTCCCCTTGATAAAAGAGCGTGGCGTCGGCGGGCAGTTGCGCAGTGCCAAATATTTCATGGGTGGAGGCACGCAGCCGCTGCAGGCCCGGCTCGTCGCGGAACGCCTGCAATGCCAGCACCTCGGCGCTGCTTGCGCCGCCGATGCGCCACGATTGTTCGAGCACGCCGCTGCGCACGTGGCCTTGCGGGTTGCGCCCACGGGCAATGTCGTAGTTGCGTCGCGAGACAATAAAGCCGGGAAAATGCTGTTGGGCGGCCTGTTCATATGCCATCGCCTGGGTGACCGCCAAGCGCAGGTGATCCTCCAGCGGTAACTGCAGCAAGGCGTCGTAACCCCCACGCACCACGATCAGGTCGGAGCCGCCGTATACCTCGCAACCTTGGTTGTCGCGGGTCAACTGCTGCGTGCCGTGGTAGCTCAGGGTCATCCCCGCGACGCGAACCTGGCCAACGCTGAGGGTCTGTACTTCAACGAGGTTTTCCTCCAGGACCAGGCCCCAAACCCCAAGTTGGTGGTCATCCATCTGCTGGAGCAGGGGTTCGAGCTGCTCAATGTGGTCTATCACCGTTTGGCCGCGGCCGGCCTTTGCCAGCACCGGCTTTACCCGCACCGGCCCCTCGCGCAGCAGCAAGCTGGCGGCATGCCTGGCATCGGCCTTGGAAAACACGCTATAGCCGCGCAGCAGGGCGTCACTGGCCTGGCGGGCAAAACTGTCGGTCCACCCGGTAGGGGAATCGCCGCCCGCGGGCAGAGGGTGGGAAATGGCTTTGGTCGCCATGTAGGGCTGGCTGACCTTGCCGCCAAACAGGTCCTGGTCGCTGCGTATGTCCAGTTCGTACTGCGGGTGAGCGTCGATCAGGGTGTCGGTAGGCATATAGTAGTAGCGGTGGTCGTGTTGCAGCTGGGCCGGGTGCTCGATGTGCTCGATTCCCAGCAAGGCCGCCAGCCGCTCGGCCAGTTTCAGGTGCACGGCGTGTTCATGTTCAGGAGTGTGCTCGCGGGTGTCGAGCAGCACCACGGCGGTTTTTGCCTCGTCGGGGCTGGGCATGACGGTCTCTCGTGGGCGGCCTGGGTAAGGTTGTGAAGGCCTGCGCCCAGTCAAGTTCAGCGCGGTTGACCGGCGGTCGTTGGCGGGGTGTGGCAAAAGCGGGCGTTGATGTCGCCTGCGTGATTGCGGGCGCTGGGCGGCTGTTTCATTATCGGCGGTCTGGATCCGTCGAGATTAGCCGCAGGAGAGCGCATGAACAGTCAGTCCACCGTTTCGCAAAGTGTCCCGGCCCGCCTGAGCCGAGTGCGTGCGCTGATGGCCCGTGAGGGCGTCGATGCTCTGCTGGTACCTTCGGCCGATCCGCATTTGTCGGAGTACCTGCCGGGCTATTGGCAAGGCCGGCAGTGGCTGTCGGGCTTTCAGGGTTCGGTGGGCACCTTGGTCGTGACCGCGCAGTTTGCTGGGCTGTGGGTCGATAGCCGTTACTGGGAACAGGCTGAGAACGAGCTTGCGGGCAGCAGCATCGAGCTGATGAAGCTGCGCCCGGGGCAGCCAGGAGCCCTGGAGTGGCTGGGTGAGCACGCACCGGCCAACGGCGTGGTCGCAGTCGATGGGGCGGTAATGGCATTGGCGCCAGCGCGGCAGCTCGAGAGCCGCTTGAGCACGCGCGCGGTACGGTTGCTGACACACCTCGACCTGCTTGCCGAAGCCTGGCCTGAGCGCCCGGCGTTGCCAGGCAACCCTGTGTATCAGCATCTGCCGCCGCATGCATCGGTCAATCGGGCACAAAAACTCGCCGAGCTTCGCGCCACGCTGCGCGAAAAAGGCGCCGACTGGCACTTCATCGCCACGCTCGACGACATTGCCTGGCTGTTCAATCTGCGGGGCAGTGATGTTTCGTACAATCCGGTGTTCGTTGCTTTCGCATTGATCAGTCAGACGCGTGCCTTGCTGTTCGTGGGCGAGGGCAAGGTCGATGAGCATCTGCGCCAGGTGTTGGCGGCAGATGGCATTGAGGTGTGTGGGTATGCAACGGTAACGGCCGCGCTGGCGGCAATCGAGCCTGATACCGCGCTCCTGCTGGACCCGGCGCGGGTCACTCGTGGGCTGTTGGAGGCTGTCGATACACGCGTGCGCCTGATTGAGACGATCAACCCCACCACGTTGCGCAAGTCGCGCAAGGACGAAGCGGATTTGGTACATGTTCGTCAGGCTATGGAGCAGGACGGCGCGGCGTTATGTGAGTTCTTCGCCTGGTTTGAAGCCAATTTGGGTGCCCAGCGCATCACCGAGCTTAGCGTTGACGAGCAATTGACTGCCGCACGTGCTCGACGCCCGGGGTACGTGTCGCTGAGCTTTTCCACTATCGCGGCGTTCAACGCCAATGGCGCCATGCCTCATTACCGGGCCACCGAGCAGTCCCATGCGGTGATCGAGGGCGACGGCCTGTTGCTGATCGACTCGGGAGGCCAATATGTGGGCGGCACCACTGATATCACGCGGATGGTGCCGATTGGCGAGCCCAGCCATGCACAGAAGGCTGACTGCACCCGCGTGCTCAAGGGCATGATCGCGCTATCCCGGGCGCGCTTCCCACGGGGCATTCTTTCACCGTTGCTGGATGCCATCGCACGTGCGCCCATCTGGGCCGATGAGGTGGACTATGGTCATGGCACAGGGCATGGCGTGGGCTACTTCATGAATGTGCATGAGGGCCCGCAAGTAATTGCCTACCAAGCGGCGGCGACGCCACAGACGGCGATGCAGCCGGGTATGATCAGTTCGATCGAACCGGGCACCTACAGGCCCGGGCAGTGGGGGGTACGCATCGAAAACCTGGTGGTCAACCGCGAAGCGGGCAGCACTGCGTTCGGTGATTTTCTACAGTTCGAAACCTTGACCCTGTGCCCCATCGACACGCGCTGCCTGCTGCCGGAGCTGCTTGGGCGCGAAGACATCGCCTGGCTCAACGCTTATCACAACACTGTGCGCGAGCGGCTGGCCCCGTTGTTGGCAGGTGACGCCTTGCAATGGTTGGAGCAGCGCACCCGCGCAATCTGATTGCGTAGCGCATAAAAAGGGCGGCCCGTGGGTCGCCCTTTTTGCTGTTATTTGCAGATGACAATCATGCTGCGGCTGGTATACCCAGCTGGGTTGATACCAAAAATATAATCACCGGGTTCTTCGTCGGTGTCGCCGGAGCGGGCAATGACTTTATAGCCCTTGCCGGTGCAGGAACTGGCGGCCTTGCTGTAGCACTTGTCCCACGATGAAGAGAGGCCCGAGCAATTGATATGCAGGCCCTTTTTCCCTCGTTTGACCTCGGTCTTGGCTGTCGCGGCACATCCAGCAATAGCCAAGATGGCCAGGATGAGCAAAATACGTTTCATTCCTGTCCTTATGCAGGCCCGGCGGTATAGGCGGGCCTGTCGTCAGCGCTTAGAGTCTTCCTTGAGATTCCTCAGCATCCCTTTGTCACCAAGTAGATAGCGTCTTGATTATGATTATGTGACAGCTTAAGTCAGCCCCGACCCTAGGTACAAGGCGGCTGTGACTCAAATGCAAGCATTTCTCAAGTCAGTCGGCCGCAACCGGTGGTACAGCATCGCGCTTCATCGAGAGCGTTGCCCCAACCGATGCGCAAATGATGGCCAGGATCGCCAGCCATTGCCACAGCGTGAGCTTTTCGCCAAGGAACAACAAGCCGGACAGCGCGCCGAAGGCCGGCTCGATGCTCATCAGCGTGCCGAAGGTGCGCGCGGGCATACGCGTCAGTGCCACCATCTCCAGGCTATACGGAAGGGCGGTTGAAAGAATCGCTACTGCAAGCGCGACGGGAAGCAGGGCGGGGCTCAGTAGCGCCGCGCCTGCATGGACGATCCCGATGGGAGCCACGAACAGCGCTGCGATCACCACGCCCAGCGCTGCCGTCTGGATGCCATTTTCGGCGCCTGCGCGCTGCCCATATAGAATGTACAGCGCCCAGCACACGCCCGCGCCCAGCGCGTAAAGGGCGCCCACCAGGTCAAGCCCGGTATCTGTCTGCCCAACAGGGATAAGCAGCAACAGGCCTGCAACGGCCAGTGCGATCCAGACAAAGTCCAGTGCCCTGCGCGAGGCCAGCAGTGCGACTGTCAGGGGGCCGGTGAACTCAAGGGCCACGGCCACCCCAAGGGGCACGCTGCGCAATGACATATAGAAGAGGAAGTTCATGCCGCCCAACGCCATCCCATAGATGATCACGTTGCGCAGCGTGCTGGCATCGAGCCGCGCGCGCCAAGGGCGCAGGATCAACAGCATGAGTACGCTAGCAAAGATCAGCCGCAGCGCGGTAGTACCTTGGGCACCCACGATTGGGAACATGCTTTTGGCCAGCGATGCACCGGATTGAATGGACGCCATGGCAATGAGCAGCAGTGCGATGGGGAACAGGGTAGAGGCCAGGCTGCGGTGCGGGGTGTTCATCAGATGGGCGTGATCCGTGGTTATGCGTGCGGGGTGAGCAATATAGTGCGCACTTTGCCTGCGCATGCGCAAGGATGATGGGGATCTGCAGGTATTTGAAATAAAGGGTTGACGCCGTTTCAGATCCCCTTATAATGCGCCCCACTTCCAGCGACAACGGAACGCGAAACTCCTTGAGAATCAACGAGTTAAGCGAAACGAAAGGTCCTGGTGGTGCTTCGGTCTTCTGATCGGCAGCGGTGAAAAAGGTGGTTGACAGCAGGTTGTAACGCTGTAGAATTCGCCTCCCGCTACGAGAGATCGCAGCGAGTTAAGCGTTTGAAGTTGAACGAAAAACTTCAAAATAAACGCTTGACAGCAGATGAGGAAAGCGTAGAATGCGCGCCTCGGTTGAGACGAAAAGCTCTTAACCAACCGCTCTTTAACAAATTGAATCAAGCAATTCGTGTGGGTGCTTGTGAGTACGGTTTGATA
>NZ_JABWRG010000110.1:0-16203 GCF_014268825.1 Pseudomonas sp. SWRI51
CGGGAATAGCTCAGTTGGTAGAGCACGACCTTGCCAAGGTCGGGGTCGCGAGTTCGAGTCTCGTTTCCCGCTCCAAACATAGAAAACGCCACTCTTCGAGTGGCGTTTTTTTTTGCCGTTCGAAAAGTGCCTGCCTGCACTGTTAGCGGATTTGCGCCGGTTGGCGCCGGGCTTATTCGACGCTGCGGTAATAGAGCACTTGCGCCCTGGCATCTGGAAGGTTTTGCAGATGCCAGGGCGCCCAGCTTACTGGTAGCTGACAGTGAAATTCAGCGCACCTTCGGCAAGGCCGGGGGTTACCTTGGCCGCCGTCTGGTAGAAGCGCGCCTGGAAGTCCAGCTGGGTGATGCCGATGTTCAGCCGCTTGACCGGCACCTCTTGTTCCAGAGGCATGGGCGTGCCGTCGGCTCGCTGCATCTGTATACCAATACCGGTGGCCGTGGAGTTGCTGGTCAGGCTGAACAACCCGAGGGCTCGGTCCACGGGTGCCGAACCGCGGATGCCGTCGAGGCGGATGTAGGCCGTGGCGGCGCTGGCGTTGCTGTCGTCCTGGCAGTCATTCAGGCGGATGTGGAATGGCACCGTGCGGGCGTTGCCGGGTGGCGCGGGGAAGTCGGTCAGGCTGTAGTCGCCCAGTTGCACCGGGTCGGCACTCACCGCATCGGCACGCAGACTGCACTGGGCATGATTGACCGTGGTCTTGAGCCGGAAGTCCAGTACCTTGCCCATCTGGTCAAGGATGCCATGGAAGAGTTCTTCGTCGATGGTTTGTGGGCCCGGAGCGATCGGGCCGGTCTTGACCAAGGTGAGCTTGACACGCATGTCCCCCATTTGCGTGGCGAACACGGTCTGCCTGCGCAAACCGCCGCGATACGGGATTGCCGTCAGGGTGCCAGGGTCGGCAATGAAGCGGTTGCTGTTAGCCACCAATGCCCCGTCGTAGGGGGTACCTAGCGCGATGGTGACCCCGATACCGGGTACCCGGTGCGTTCTGGCAACGAGCACGTCGTAACCAGCCTGACCAAGGCTTTCCTGCAGCGCCTTCAGGTGAACAGCTCGTTTACCATCACAGCGAGGTTGAGCTTCGATGGCGGCGAGAGCTGGTCTCATCAGCGGACACTCAGCATGGTGCTGATCGCCTGACGGCCCTGTTCAGCGAACAGGGGCTGTACGCGTGAGAGCAGGCGTTACCCCGCCGTGGTCATTGATGATGTTGAAGGTGACGTCGATCTTTTTGCTATCGGTAAGCGGTGCCGGCAACGGATAGTGCTGGCGCCCCAGGGGAATGGCCATTTCCTTCGGGTCCAGGGCTATGCCGTTGACCTCCAGGCGGCCGAAGGTGAAGTGGAAGGGCGACGGGTTGTCGACCACTAGCAGGGGCTTGCCATCAAGGCGCTGCACGGACCATTCCAGGTCGCCGAGCCGGCTTTGCGGCAGCTCCTTGAGCTGGGTGGGGCGATAAAACACTTTGATCCGGGTGCGCAAGGCGATGTTCAGCACATTGCGGGCCTCAGGGGCGCGCTCGGGCAGTTCCTGGACGTTGAAGTAGAACAGCGACTCGCGATCATCGGGCAGCTCATTGGGCAGCACGTTGATCTGCACCACTTGTTCGCCACCCGGCTCCAGGCGGAACAGGTTGGGTGCGGTGAGCATGGGGACTGCGGTGGTGGTGTCGTCGGCGGCTGTGTTGACCCAGACCTGCGCGGCAAAGACGCTCTTGCTGGGGTTGGCGACCACCAGCGAAGAGCTGCGCTTGTTGCTTGGGTGTACCACGCGTGTACTGTCGATGGTCAGTGCCGCGTGCGCGGACTGCGCGAACAGCGGCAGGCACGTGGCGAGCACTGCCGCACGCATGGAGTGGCGGCGAATCGGAGTGGGCATTGCGCTGGACCTGGCAGAAGGAAAACGGTGTCCAGGCACCCGAAGGTGCCTGGCGCGGAAGATCAGCGAATATCGACCAGGAAGTCGACGCTGGTCTCGATCTGCCCTTCAGTGACTGTGGCGGCAGTGGTCTGCAGCGCGGCAATGAAGCTCATGTCGGTGGGGGCGGTGGCGCTCAGGTCGAACGGAGCAGATTCCTTGCCTGGTTCGACCAGGGCGTTTTTACGGTCCTTGATTTCCATGACCATGCCGGTGGTGTAGCCGAGGCCGCTTTGCAGCGAATACAGCTTGCCGCTCGGGTCGGCGCCAAAACGTGGCGAGAAGGTGACGTAGGCTTTTTTGGCCGGGTCAATCAAGCAGGTGGCATCTGGAGTGACACGCAGGCCGAAATGCACGGCTGGCGTCTTCTGGCCGACGGCGGTGAAGTCTTTGGTGCGGAAGTCGCCCAGGTGGACACGTGGCAGGGCAGGGCCGCCCGGGGTGACGACATCAATGGGGCAGGTGCCGCCAGTACTAACGGTACCTTGGAAATTGATGATGCCGGTTTCAGCCATGGCGGCGCCGGCGCTGAGGCTGAGGGCCAGTGCAGCGATAGTCTTCTTGATCACGATGTAATTCCGAATGAAGTGGTCGAGGTTTGACTGCCCTCAGGCTCGGTGTTTGAGCCTGACAGCAGAGGCCGGCAGATTAGAGGGAGGCCCCGGTAGGGTATGTAGGCTAAGTTCCTCGGCGCTGTCGGCAATGTCGGCACTTCATTCGGCAGGGTCAGTGAGCGCTGCCTGGGGCCGGCTGGCTGAGCATCTGTTTGTGCTGGTGCCAATCGAATGGCTGGCCGTTCTGCTCAGCCTCGTAGCGCAGTTCTTCGAGCTGCTGGTACACAGCCAGTTCATCGTCCGGCATGAAGTGCAGGCAGTCACCGGCGAAGAACCACAGCAGGTCGCGGGGAACCAGGTGGGCGATCTGCGGGTAGCGCTGGATCACCTGGCAGATCAGGTCCTGGCCAAGGTACTGGCTTTCGAGCGGGTCCTGTGGCAGCAGGGTCAGCAGTTCATCGAAGCGGTCGAGGAACAGGCTGTGGCTCTCCTCCGGTACCTGCTCTGCTTCGCCCAGTGCGACCAGGATGGTGCGCAGGTGTTGCAGCAGTTGCAGGTGGTATTGCAGGTGGGGGTTGGCCATGGAGAGGCTCCTCGGTGGTTGAAACAGGGGGGCGCAGTATACGCCAATCGCGGGGCAAGCCCGCTCGCCACCCCTGTGCGGTTTTCACCGTTCAGCCGTAGTTGCCTGGATACCCATGCTCATCACCCACAGGGTTGGGCCCAATCAACAATGCGGCTGAGCGCGATCACCGAACCTTGCCCGGCTCAGCCAGCAGTTGCTCCTTGTCGAACGCATCGACATCGATCACCACCCGTCGGGCATGCTCGGCGCCCTGCAATTGCTGGGCTTCAGCCGGCTGTAATACGCCAGCCTGCAGCGCCGCATCGAGCACTGGCTGGCCAGGCTGCGGCGTGACGGTGCCGTCCTTGAGCGCCTGGTGCAGGCGTGCCTGCAGCGGAGCCACTTCATCGAGCAGGTCGCAAGCCCGTTGCAGCGCCGCTACCGGGTCGCCCTCGGCTTGCGGGCGGAAGCAGCCGTCCAGCAGCTCTTCCAGCGCTGCATCGCCCTGCTTGCGCCCGATCAGCTCGGCAACCTCAGCGTCCAGCTCATCGCTTGGCCCGGCGTGGCGACGGCCAAGGGGGAACACCAGCACCCGCAGGGCGCAGCCGATAAAGCGGTTGGGGAAGTTGTCCAGTAGCGCGTCCAGCGCCTGCTCGGCCTTGCCCAGGCTCTCTTCCAGCGCCCAGCGCAACAGCGGTTGCAGGTGCGCAGGCGACCCTTGGTCGTGGTAACGCTTGAGCGCAGCCGATGCCAGGTACAGGTAGCTCAGCACATCGCCCAGCCGCGCACTCAGGCGCTCGCGGCGTTTCAGCGCACCGCCGAGCAGCATCATCGAAAGGTCTGCCAGCAAGGCAAAGGCGGCCGCCTGGCGGTTCAGTGCACGGAAGTAACCCTGGCTCAAGGAGTCGCCCGGCACTTTCTCGAAACGCCCGAGGCCCAGCCCGAGCACCAGCGTGCTCGCAGCGTTACCCGTCGCGAACATGATGTGCTGCATCAACAGCTCATCGAACTCCTTCAGCGCCTGGTCGTGGTCCTGGCGCCCGGCCAAGGCCATTTCCTTCAGCACGAACGGGTGGCAACGGATCGCGCCCTGGCCGAAGATCATCAGGTTGCGCGACAGGATATTGGCGCCCTCCACGGTAATGAAGATCGGTGCTCCTTGCCAGTTACGGCCCAGGTAGTTGTTGGGGCCCATGATGATGCCCTTGCCGCCGTGCACGTCCATGGCGTGCTGGATGCACTCGCGCCCGCGCTCGGTGAGGTGGTACTTGAGGATCGCCGACAGCACCGAGGGTTTTTCGCCCAAGTCCACCGCCTTGGCGGTGAGCAAGCGCGCGCTGTCCATCAGCCAGGCGTTGCCGCCGATACGCGCCAGCGACTCTTGAATACCCTCGAAGGCGTTCAGTGGTACGTTGAATTGCTCGCGCACCCGCGCGTACTGACCGGTCACAAGGCTCGTGTACTTGGCCGCACCCGTGCCCACCGCCGGCAGCGAAATGGAGCGTCCCACCGACAGGCAGTTCATCAGCATCATCCAGCCCTGGCCGAGGCGGTCCCGGCCGCCAATCAGGTAGTCCAGAGGGACGAACACGTCCTTGCCGCTGTTGGGCCCGTTCATGAACGCCGCACCCAGCGGCAGGTGGCGCTTGCCAATCTCAACGCCCGGCGTATCGGTGGGAATCAACGCCAGGCTGATACCCAGCTCGGTCTGCTCGCCCAGCAGGTGGTCCGGGTCGTAGGCCTTGAAGGCCAGGCCCAGCAAGGTCGCCACAGGGCCCAGGGTGATATAGCGTTTTTCCCAGTTCAGGCGCAGGCCGAGCACTTCTTCGCCGTTCCACTGGCCTTTGCAGACGATGCCGGTGTCGGGCATGGCGCCAGCATCGGAACCTGCCAGGGGGCCTGTGAGCGCGAAGCAGGGGATGTCGTCGCCACGGGCCAAACGCGGCAGGTAATGATCGCGCTGTTCATCGGTGCCGTAGTGCAGCAACAGTTCAGCCGGGCCAAGGGAGTTGGGCACCATCACCGTCGAGGCCAGGTCGCCGCTGCGGGTGGCCAGTTTCATCGCCACCTGCGAGTGGGCATAGGCGCTGAAGCCTTTGCCACCGTATTGCTTGGGGATGATCAGGGCGAAGAAGCCGTGCTGCTTGATATGCGCCCAGGCTTCAGGTGGCAGGTCGAGGTCCTGGCCGATCCGCCAGTCGCTGACCATGGCGCACAGTTCTTCAGTGGGGCCGTCGATGAACGCTTGCTCTTGCTCGGTAAGTTTTGGCGCCGGGTAGTCGAGCAGCGTGTCCCAGTGCGGGCGGCCGCTGAACAGCTGCCCATCCCACCAGACGGTGCCGGCATCGATCGCTTCGCGTTCGGTCTGCGACATGGGCGGCAGGGTGCGCTGGAACCACTTGAACACTGGCGCTGTGAATACTTGGCGGCGCCAGTCGGGCAGGGCGATGAATCCTGCCTTGACCGCGACCAGCGCCCAGATCAGCACCAGCAGCCAGCCCGGTGCGCTGCTGAAGATGCCCATCAGCAAGGTGAAGGCGGCGACCGCACCCAGAATCTGCATGGGCGGCAGGCGCCGGTGGGTCAGGTAGAGGGTGCCGAATAACAGGACCAGCAACCACAACAGCAACATAAGTCTTCCTCCATGGAACCTTAAAGGCATACAGCCGAAACCATAGAGCTTAGACGCACTGCGGTGGACGGCCCGGTCTGACAGTGACCCCTGGAGCAGGGCGCAAGTTCTATGCAGGCTTGTGCTGGCGCAAAATCTTGGGATCTCCCACGGTGGTGTTCCCGAGGAGGGGCCTGCACGCAGGCCGACGCTGGAGTAGACTGTCCACCCTCTGCATTCACAAGGGACGCTGTCATGCTGAAAATCTGGGGTCGCAAGAATTCAAGCAACGTACGCAAGGCACTGTGGATCGCCCACGAGCTTGGGCTGGAATTCGAGTCCATCGATGCTGGCGGCGCCTTTGGCCGGGTCAACGAGCCGGACTACCGCGCCCGCAACCCCAACGGCCTGGTACCGATGCTCGAAGACGGCGACCTGACCCTGTGGGAGTCCAACACCATCGTGCGCTACCTGTGCGCCGAGTACGGCGCAGAACAGGGCTGGTACCTGAGCGACCCTCGCCAGCGGGCCAAGGCCGACAAATGGATGGACTGGACCACCTCGTCATTCGCCACGCCGTTTCGCCCGCTGTTCTGGGGCCTGCTGCGCACCCCCGAACACCAGCGCGACTGGGTGGCCATCAATGCCGCGCACAAGCAGTGCGCGCAGTTGCTGAGCATTGCCGACCAGACGTTGAGCACACAGCCCTACCTGAGCGGTGAGCACATCGGCATGGGCGACATCCCCCTGGGCAGTTTTATCTATGCCTGGTTCGAAATGCCCATCGAACGCCCCGACATGCCCCACCTGCGGGCCTGGTACGAGCGGCTCAAGCAGCGCCCGGCCTATCAGGCGGCGGTAATGACCGCCCTGACCTGATCGAACACCACGGGTGCTTCGATAGTCACTATCACTACGCGTGACTGTACTTGTGCGGCCTGGCCTTGCACCATGGCCGCATCCACTGCGCCAGTGACTGTGCCTGGCGTGCCTCGACCCTTTTATTTCGGTACCTGACCCGCTATGAGTTCTGCCCTGTCCATCCGACAGCTGACCAAGACCTACGGCAACGGCTTCCAGGCCCTCAAGGGCATCGACCTGGACGTCGCCGAAGGGGACTTCTTCGCCTTGCTCGGCCCCAACGGTGCCGGCAAATCCACCACCATCGGCATTCTCTCCACCCTGGTGAACAAGAGCGGCGGCACGGTCAACGTGTTTGGCCACGACCTGGACCGCGAGCCTGCCGCGCTCAAGCGTTGCCTGGGCGTGGTGCCGCAGGAGTTCAACTTCAACCAGTTCGAGAAGGTGTTCGACATCGTCGTCACCCAGGCCGGCTACTACGGCATCCCGCCCAAAGTGGCCAAGGAACGCGCCGAGCAGTACCTGACCCAGCTGGGCCTGTGGGACAAACGTGATGTACCGTCACGAGCGTTGTCAGGTGGCATGAAGCGCCGGCTGATGATCGCCCGGGCGCTGATCCATGAACCGCGCCTGCTGATCCTCGACGAACCGACCGCAGGCGTGGACATTGAACTGCGCCGTTCGATGTGGAGCTTTCTGACCGAGCTTAACCAGAAAGGCATCACCATCATCCTCACCACCCACTACCTCGAAGAGGCCGAGCAGCTGTGCCGCAACATCGGCATCATCGACCACGGCACCATCGTCGAGAACACCAGCATGCGTCAGTTGCTGGGCAAACTGCATGTCGAGACCTTCGTACTGGACCTCAAGCATGACTTGCCGGCTGCCCCGCAGTTGCAGGGTTATCCGTGCCGCTTGATCACCCCGCACACGCTGGAGGTGCAGGTGGACAAAGACATCGGCATTACCGCGCTGTTCGGCCAATTGGCCTTGAGCAACATCGAAGTGCAGAGCTTGCGCAACAAGACCAACCGGCTTGAGGAGTTGTTTGTGGCCCTGGTGGAAAAGAACCTGTCGAAGGTGGCCGTATGAGCGTAGAGCTGCGCACCAACTGGGTAGCCCTGAACACCATCGTCTACCGCGAAGTGCGGCGCTTTTTGCGGATTTGGCCGCAAACCCTGCTGCCGCCGGCGATCACCATGGTGCTGTACTTCGTGATCTTCGGGAACCTGATCGGCCGGCAGATCGGCGACATGGGCGGGTTCACCTATATGGAATACATCGTGCCGGGGCTGATCATGATGTCGGTGATCACCAACTCGTACGGTAACGTGGTGTCGAGCTTCTTCGGCAGCAAGTTCCAGCGCTCCATCGAGGAACTGATGGTGTCGCCGGTGTCGCCGCACACCATTCTCATCGGCTATGTGCTCGGCGGCGTGCTGCGCGGGCTGGCGGTCGGGGCGATCGTCACCTGCCTGTCGCTGTTCTTCACCCACCTGCAGGTGCATCACATGGGCGTGACAGTGATCGTGGTGTTGCTCACTGCGACCATTTTCTCGCTGCTGGGCTTCGTAAACGCGGTGTTTGCGCGCAATTTTGACGATATTTCGATTATCCCGACCTTCGTCCTGACCCCGCTGACCTACCTGGGCGGAGTGTTCTACTCGATCACGCTGTTGCCGCCGTTCTGGCAGACCGTGTCGATGGCCAACCCCGTGTTGCACATGGTCAACTCGTTCCGCTACGGCATTCTAGGGGTGTCGGATATCAGCATCGGTACGGCGATCACCTTCATGCTGGTGGCCACTGCCGTGCTCTACGTGCTGTGTGTGCGCCTGCTGGTCAGCGGCCGCGGCATGCGCGCCTGAGGCTTTGGCCAGGGCGCAGCGACATTGGCGCCGGCGCCACTGCCGGCCCACCCACCAGCGCCAGTAGAGCAGGGTGGTGCAGTAGGCCAGCAACCCCAGCAGTACGCCACAAACCACCGAACCCAGCAGAAACGGCTGCCAGACCGTTGCCAGCTGGCCGGTCACCCAGTCGACGGTGATTTCGTCGGGCAAGGTGCGCGGTGGCACCTGCATCAGCCACGCACCGGTCATGTAGGTGACGAAGAACACCGGCGGCATGGTCAGCGGGTTGGTCAGCCATACCAGGCTGACGGCAATCGGCAGGTTGCCGCGCACCGGAATCGCCAGCGCGGCAGCCAGCAGCATCTGCATGGGGATGGGGATCAACGCCGCGAACAGGCCCACGCCCATGGCCCGCGCTACCGAGTGCCGGTTGAGGTGCCAGAGGTTGGGGTCGTGCAGCAGCTTGCCAAAGAAGCGTAACGACTTGTGTTCCCGGATGCTGCTCGGGTCCGGCATGTAGCGTTTGAACATACGGCGCGGCATGTGGGCTCCCGGCGGGGTTGAAGGGGCTCAGTATGCCTTCATTGAAACGCGGCCTTGTTCAGAGTTTGTGACAATTGTTGAGCAAGGTTTTCCCCAGCATCCGCTATGCCTAGAGACGATATTGGTTTCTGGAGCTCTATCTCATGCGCAAAGGGATGCTTGCGCTGGTGCTCGGCCTCTTGTGCCTGCGGCTGTTGCCTGCGCTGCCATCGGTCGGATGGCTGGTGGCGCTGGCGCTGCTGGGCCTGGCGGCGCTGGGGACCCGCCTGCGGCTGCTGGGTTGGTTCATGCTTGGGGCGTGTTGGGCTTGCTGGTCAGCGCAGTTGGCGCTGGATGATCGTCTGTACGCGGCGCTAGATGGCCGTACCCTGTGGCTGGAGGGGCAGGTAGTTGGCCTGCCGACGCGGGGCGAGCGCGGCGTGCGTTTTGAGCTGGCGCAGCCCCAGTCGCGGCGCGCCGAGCTGCCGCAGCGCCTGCAGCTGAGCTGGTTCGAAGGCCCAGAGCTACGTGCTGGCGAGCGCTGGCGGCTGGCTGTCAGCCTGCGCCGCCCGAGCGGCCTGCTCAACCCCCACGGCCCGGATCGCGAGGCGGCCTTGCTGGCGCGGCGCATTGGCGCCACCGGCACCGTCAAGCACGGTGAACGCCTGGGCGAGGCGGCTATAAGCTGGCGAGACGGCATTCGCCAGCGGCTGCTGGCCAGCGACGCCTATGGTCGTGAAGCGGTCATCGCAGCGCTGGTGCTCGGCGATGGCGGCGGTCTTTCGCGCCAGGATTGGACCACCCTGCAGGCCACCGGCACGGTGCACCTGATGGTGATTTCCGGGCAGCACATCGGTTTGCTGGCCGGTTTGGTCTACGCCTTGGTGGCGGGGCTGGCGCGGCGTGGCCTCTGGCCCCGGCAACTGCCGTGGTTGTACTCGGCCTGCGTATTGTCGATGGCGGCTGCCTTGACCTACGGCTGGCTGGCGGGGTTCGGCGTGCCGGTGCAGCGAGCCTGCCTGATGCTTGCTGTGGTGCTGGTGTGGCGCCTGCGCTTTCGCCATATGGGCGCTGCCACGCCGTTGCTGCTGGCGCTGTCGGCGGTGTTGCTGGTCGAGCCACTGGCCAGCCTGTTACCCGGTTTGTGGCTGTCGTTTGGCGCCGTTGCGGCGCTGGTGCTGTGCTTCACCGCGCGCCTCGGCGCCTGGCGGCCTTGGCAAGCCTGGACGCGTGCGCAGTGGGTAATCGCCATCGGCTTGCTGCCGCTGCTGCTGGCGCTGGGCTTGCCGGTCAGCCTCAGTGCACCGTTGGCCAACCTGCTGGCGGTGCCCTGGCTAAGCCTTGCGGTGTTGCCGTTGGCGCTGCTTGGTACCGCGTTGCTTGGCGTGCCGGTGCTCGGCGAGGCGCTGTTGTGGCTTGCCGGTGTGTCGCTGCACGGGCTGTTCGCGGTGCTGGCCTGGGTTGCCGCGCTGCAACCTGCCTGGCTGCCCGAGCCGCTGCCTGTATGGGCGTGGTTGCTGGTTTGTGTTGGTGCGCTGCTGTTGCTGCTGCCGGCCGGTCTGCCGCTGCGCCTGCCCGGGGCGTTGCTGTTATTGGCCTTGTGGGCACCGCGCGAGCCCATCCCGCATGGGCAGGTGCAGGTTTGGCAACTGGATGTCGGCCAAGGGTTGGCGGTACTGTTGCGCACCCGCCACCACAGTCTTTTGTACGACGCAGGCCCCGCGCAGGGCGCCAGTGATCTGGGCCAAAGCGTAGTGCTGCCGACCCTGCGCAAGCTAGGCGTCCAGCAGTTGGACCTGCTGTTGATCAGCCATGCCCATGCCGATCACGCTGGTGGAGCTGGCGCGGTGCGCAGCGGCTTGCCGGTGCTGCGGGAACTGGGCGGCGAGGACACCGGCCCCGCGCTGTGCGCCAGTGGCGAGCGCTGGCAGTGGGATGGGGTGGATTTCGAGCTGTGGCACTGGCCAGGAGGGCCGTCGAGCAACGAGCGCTCCTGTGTGTTGCGGGTGCAGGCCAACGGTGAGCGCTTGCTGTTGGCCGGCGATATGGAGGCCGGTGCCGAACGGGCCTGGCTGGCGAGCACCGAAGACCCGCGTATCGACTGGCTGCAGTCGCCGCACCATGGCAGTCGCTCGTCTTCGGGCGAAGCTTTCATAAAGGCGCTTGCGCCGCGTGGGGTGCTGATTTCGCGGGGGCGACATAATGGTTTTGGCCACCCGCACCCGCAGGTGCTCGAGCGCTACCGGCGGCATGCGCTGCTGGTGCATGACACCGCGCTGGAAGGGGCGCTGGGGCTGCGCTTGGGGAGTCACGCAGGCGTGGAGGGGGAGCGTGCAGGGCGCAGGTTTTGGCGTTAGGGTTGTTCTATCCCAGGGGGCGTGAGGGCTGACAGGTGTTCGCCGAAAGGTGTCTGGCGCCTATGAGATCGAACATTTGCCAGCCTCCCCCTCCGGCACCTGATTCCCTGACCTTCGGCAGATGAGCCCTCAGCGTGCCTATGGTAGAGTGGCGGCCTTTTTCCAGGGGGATGTTAACTGTGTGGGAATTGGTCAAATCGGGTGGCTGGATGATGCTGCCGATCATTCTGAGCTCCATCGTCGCCATGGCGATCGTCGTCGAACGGCTGTGGACCCTGCGTGCCAGCCGTGTCACCCCGCCACACCTGCTTGGGCAGGTGTGGATGTGGATCAAGGACAAGCAGCTCACCAGCGACAAGCTCAAGGCCCTGCGCGCCGATTCGCCGCTGGGAGAAATCCTTGCAGCGGGCCTGGCCAACTCGCGTCATGGCCGCGAAATCATGAAAGAGTGCATCGAGGAGGCCGCCTCCCGGGTCATCCACGAACTCGAACGCTACATCAGCACGCTCGGCACCATTGCCGCCATGGCCCCGCTGCTGGGCTTGCTGGGTACAGTGCTGGGCATGATCGACATTTTCAGCGCCTTCATGGGCTCGCAGATGACCGCCAACGCCTCGGTGCTGGCCGGTGGTATCTCCAAGGCGCTGGTCACCACGGCCGCAGGCCTGATGGTGGGCATCCCGGCCGTGTTCTTCCACCGCTTCCTGCTGCGCCGCATCGACGAACTGGTGGTCGGCATGGAGCAAGAGGCCATCAAGCTGGTCGAAGTGCTGCAAGGTGACCGTGAAGTGGAAGTGGCCGGAGGCAAGGCGTGAAGTTTCGGCGCAATCGTCAGCGTGAAAACGTCGATATCAACCTGGCGTCGTTGATCGACGTGGTGTTCGTGTTGCTGCTGTTCTTTGTCGTCACCACCACCTTCACCCGCGAGACGCAGTTGCGCGTCGAGCTGCCAGAGGCCGCCAGTGCCGCGCCCGGGCAGCCCGATGAGGCCAAGCTGATCGAGGTCACCATCAGTGCTGATGGCGTGTACTCGGTGAACAATCACTTGCTGCCCAAAAGCGACCTGGACACCCTGACCGAAGCCATCGAAAAAGAGTCCGGCGGTGATACTACGCTGCCACTGGCAATCAGCGCCGACGGCAAGACCCCGCATCAGGCTGTGATCACCGCGATGGATGCGGCCGGCAAGCTCGGCTTCAGCAAGTTGCGCATGACCACCGTCGAGGCCGCGCAGGGCACTCCCTGATGGCCTTCGCTGAGCGTTTGCTCGCCGCTTGGTACAACGGGCACCCGGCCCTTGTGCTGCTGCGCCCGCTGGAGGTCTTGTACCGACGTGTGGTCACGCGCAAGCGCGCCCGTTTTTTAAGCGGCGAAAGCGCCAGCTACCGCGCGCCGGTGCCGGTTATCGTGGTAGGCAATATCACTGTGGGCGGCACCGGCAAGACCCCCATGATTCTCTGGCTGATCGAGCATTGCCGCCGCCAGGGGCTCAAGGTCGGCGTGGTCAGCCGCGGCTATGGCGCCAAGCCGCCGCAATTTCCTTGGCATGTGACGCCCGCGCAGTCGGCCGAGCAGGCCGGTGATGAACCCTTGCTGATCGTCCAGCGCACCGGCGTGCCGCTGGTGATCGACCCCGACCGTTCCCGCGCCGTGCAGGCTTTGTTAGCCAGCGATGCCCCTGACGTCATTCTGTGTGATGACGGCATGCAGCATTACCGCCTGGCCCGGGATCTGGAGCTGGTTCTGATCGATGCCGCGCGCGGCCTGGGCAACCGCCGCTGCCTGCCGGCAGGCCCGCTGCGCGAACCCGCCGAGCGCCTGCTGGAAGCGGATGCGGTGCTGTTCAACGGCGCCAATGGTGACCGCAACGACGGTTTTGCTTTCCAGTTGCAGCCATCTGCGCTGATCAACCTGCGCAGCGGCGAGCGCCGCGCACTCGACCTGTTTCCCGCCGGCCAGGCGTTGCATGCGGTGGCCGGCATTGGTAACCCGCAACGTTTCTTCAACACCCTGCTGGGGCTAAACTGGCAGCCTGTGCCGCACCCCTTCGCCGACCATGCGCCCTACAGCCGCGAAGTGCTGGCGTTCAGCCCGCCGCTGCCGCTGGTCATGACCGAGAAGGATGCGGTGAAGTGCCGGCCGTTCGCCGCCGATGACTGGTGGTACCTGGCGGTCGATGCGGCGCCGTCGCCGGCCTTCGTTACCTGGTTCGACGCCCAGCTTGCCCGCCTGTTGCCAGGGCGGGGCTGAGCCTTTTTCCCATTTTCTCGGCCTCTGGCCCCAAGGAACCCCCATGGACACCAAACTGCTCGACATCCTGGCCTGCCCGATCACCAAGGGCCCGCTCAAGCTCAGCGCCGACAAGACCGAGCTGATCAGCAAGGGTGCAGGCCTGGCCTATCCGATCCGTGATGGCATTCCGGTCATGCTGGAAACCGAAGCCCGCACCTTGACCGACGACGAGCGTCTGGACAAATGAGCCTGGACTTCACTGTGGTGATTCCGGCCCGGCTGCGCTCCACGCGCCTGCCGGGCAAGCCGCTGCTGCCGATTGCCGGTAAGCCGATGGTCCAGCATGTGTGGGAGCAGGCGCGTAAAAGTGGCGCCAGCCGGGTGGTCATCGCCACCGACGATGCCAGCATCGTCGCAGCCTGCAGAGCATTCGGCGCCGAGGTGCTGCTGACCCGTGCCGACCACGAATCGGGCACTGATCGCCTGGCCGAAGTTGCCGAGCAGCTCGGCCTTGCCGCCGATGCCATCGTGGTCAACGTGCAGGGTGACGAGCCGCTGATTCCACCGGTGATCATCGACCAGGTGGCGGCCAACCTTGCCGAGCACCCCGAGGCCGGTATCGCCACCCTGGCGGAGCCTATCGACGAGCCGCACACGGTGTTCAACCCCAATGCGGTCAAGGTCACCAGCGACAAAAATGGCCTTGCCCTGACCTTCAGCCGTGCGCCGCTGCCGTGGGCGCGTGATGCCTTCGCAGCCAGCCGCGAGCAGATCCCGGCTGGCGTGCCATACCGTCGCCATATCGGCATGTACGCCTACCGCGTAGGGTTCTTGCAGGACTTCGTCGGCTGGGGCCCATGCTGGCTTGAGCAAACCGAAGCCCTGGAGCAACTGCGCGCGCTGTGGCACGGCGTACGCATTCACGTTGCCGATGCCATCGAGGCCCCGGCTGTGGGTGTCGATACCCCCGAAGACCTGGAGCGCGTGCGGCGCTTGCTGGAGGCCTGATGCGCGTTCTGTTCGTCTGCCTGGGCAATATTTGCCGTTCACCCACCGCTGAAGCGGTGCTGCGCCACCAGCTTGAAGCCGAAGGCCTGGGCGAGCGCGTGCAGGTAGCCTCTGCCGGGACCGGCGACTGGCACGTCGGCAAGGCGCCCGACAGCCGTACTTGCAAGGCTGCACGGGCCCGCGGCTATGACCTGTCGCGCCAGCGCGCACAGCAGGTCAAGGCCGCCCACTTTGGCGATTACGACCTGGTCCTGGCCATGGACAAGAGCAACCTGGGCAACTTGCAGGCGTTGCGCCCGCACACCGCCCGTGGTGAGCTTGACCTGTTTCTGCGCCGCTACGGCGCGGCCCTGGATGAAGTGCCCGACCCTTATTACGGCGGGGCGGAGGGCTTTGAGCAGGTGCTCGACCTGATCGAGGCGGCCTGTCGCGAGCTGGTAATCGAAATCAAGGGGCGCTTATGACCGGCAACTGGCAAGAGCAGGTCTCGCTCAAGCCTTACAACACGTTCGCCATCGACGTGCGGGCGCGTTATTTCACCCAGGCCAGTAACGACGATCAGGTGCGTGAAGCCTTGGCTCAGGCCGCTGCACGGCAGGTGCCGGTGTTTGTGATCGGCGGCGGCAGCAACCTGCTGCTGACCCGTGATATCGACGCACTGGTGCTGCACATGGCCAGCCACGGCCGGCGCGTGCTGAGCGACGATGGTGCGCAGGTTGTGGTCGAGGCTGAAGCCGGTGAACCCTGGCACCCTTTCGTGCAGTGGAGCCTGGAGCAGGGCCTGTGCGGCCTGGAAAACCTTAGCTTGATCCCTGGCACCGTCGGCGCCGCCCCCATGCAGAACGTCGGCGCTTATGGTGTGGAGATCAAGGACGTCTTTGCCGGCTTGACCGCGCTGGACCGCCAGAGCGGCGAGCTGCGCGATTTTTCGCTGGTTGAGTGCGCCTTTGGCTACCGCGACAGCCTGTTCAAGCGTGAGCCCGGCCGCTGGTTGATCCTGCGCGTACGCTTTGCCCTCAGCCGTTCGCTGCTGCCCCACCTGGACTACGGCCCGGTGCGTCAGCGCCTGGTGGAGCAAGGTGTCGAGCAGGTCACGGCCAAGGCCATCAGTGCGGCCATTTGCAGCATTCGCCGTGAGAAGCTGCCGGACCCTGCAGAGCTGGGCAATGCCGGGAGTTTCTTCAAGAACCCGGTGGTGCCAGCGGCACTGGTCGAGCAGATCCGCGCAGGTTTTCCGCAAGTGGTCGCCTATCCGCAGGCTGATGGGCTGGTCAAGCTGGCCGCTGGCTGGCTGATCGAGCAGGCCGGCTGGAAAGGCTTTCGCGAGGGCGATGCCGGCGTGCATCGCCTGCAGTCCCTGGTGTTGGTGAACTACGGCCAGGCGAGCGGGGTGCAGTTGCACACGCTGGCCCAGCGCATCCAGGCGGATGTGCTGGCACGCTTTGGGGTGTCGCTTGAAATGGAGCCTAACCTGTACTGAGGCGGTTATCGGCCTTGGCAGCGATAATGATGGCTGCCTGCGAGCCTGTGGGAGCACGTGAGGGCTGGCTTGCTCGCACACGGTTCTGTGCAGGCTTGTTCTGGCCCTATCGCAGGCCCTGCTCAACCGCAACATTGCTGGTTGGTCCCAATCCTGTGGGAAATGATAGATAGTTGTGGCGAGCGGGCTTGTCCCGCGTTGGGCTGCGCAGCAGCCCCTGGGTTTTCAGGGCTGCTGCGC
>NZ_JABWRG010000111.1:0-15940 GCF_014268825.1 Pseudomonas sp. SWRI51
CGCGAAAGGGCTGCGGAGCAGTCCCAGCGATTCTGGTGGGTGCTCAGATCCTGGGGCTGCTCCGCAGCCCTTTCGCGACACAAGGCCGCTCCTACACTGATCGCGTAGACGGCATCGATATGTGGATGGGCGAGCCCTGTGGGAGCTGGCGACAGCCTGCGATGAGGGCGCAACAAGCCTGCCGCAACCATGCCCGACAACCTCGGCGTGGGGCTTGCACCGCGATCTGGACCCCAGTGGTACACTGTCGGCCACATAGCCTGAATATAAAGAGGGGAGGCCAGGTTGCAGATCAGCCTGCAGCCTCCCCGAATGTTTCTGGATAAAGCATGAGAATACTGATCATTGGCCCCAGCTGGGTCGGCGACATGGTGATGGCGCAGACCTTGTTCCAGTGCCTGAAACAACAGCATCGCGACTGCGTGATCGATGTGCTGGCACCCGAGTGGAGCCGGCCGATCCTCGAACGCATGCCCGAAGTGCGTCAGGCCTTGAGCTTCCCGCTCGGCCATGGCGCGCTCGAACTGGCCACGCGCCGGCGCATCGGCAAATCGCTGGCTGGCCAGTACGACCAGGCGATCCTGCTGCCCAACTCGCTCAAGTCGGCGTTGGTGCCGTACTTTGCCGGTATCCCCAAGCGCACCGGCTGGCGCGGCGAGATGCGCTACCTGCTGCTCAACGACGTGCGCAAGCTCGACAAGGCGCGCTACCCGCTGATGATCGAGCGTTTCATGGCCCTGGCCTATGCGCCGGGCACTGAACTGCCGCAGCCCTACCCACGGCCGACCCTGCAGATCGAAGCCGCCAGCCGCGACGCGGCGCTGGCCAAGTTCGAGCTGGCCCTGGACCGCCCGGTGTTGGCCCTGTGCCCCGGCGCCGAGTTCGGCGAGGCCAAGCGCTGGCCGGCCGAGCACTATGCCGAAGTGGCCGATGCGATGGTCCGCCAAGGCTGGCAAGTGTGGCTGTTCGGCTCGAAAAACGACCACCCGGTGGGCGAGCAGATTCGCGAGCGGCTGATCCCGGGGCTGCGCGAAGAGTCGGTCAACCTGGCGGGCGAAACCTCGCTGGCTGAAGCCATCGACCTGATGTCCTGCGCCAGCGCCGTGGTGTCCAACGATTCGGGCCTGATGCACGTTGCCGCGGCGCTCAACCGCCCGCTGGTGGCGGTGTACGGCTCGACCTCGCCCGGCTTCACCCCGCCGTTGGCCGACCAGGTCGAGGTGGTGCGTACCGGTATCGAATGCAGCCCGTGCTTTGACCGCACCTGCCGCTTCGGCCACTACAACTGCCTGCGCCTGCTGGAGCCGCAAAAAGTCATCGCCGCCCTGCACAGCCTGGGCGGGCCTAGCCTGATCGACACCGTGGCCGAGGTCGACTGAGTGCGGGTACTGATCATCAAGACGTCGTCGCTGGGCGACGTCATTCACACCCTTCCGGCCATTACCGACGCCGCACAGGCCATCCCCGGCATCCGGTTCGACTGGGTGGTGGAGGAGGGCTTTGCCGAAATCCCAAGCTGGCACCCGGCGGTCGACCAGGTTATCCCGGTGGCGATCCGGCGCTGGCGCAAGAACCTCTGGCAAACCATCAAGAGCGGTGAGTGGAAGGCGTTCAAGCAGCGTGTGCGCGAGCGCAAGTACGACCTGGTGATCGACGCCCAGGGCCTGGTCAAGTCGGCCTGGCTGACCCGCTACGTCAAGGCGCCGGTCGCGGGCCTTGACCGCTATTCGGCCCGTGAAGGCTGGGCCAGCCGTTTCTATGACCGGCGCCTGTCGGTAGCCGTTGGCCAGCATGCCGTGGAGCGTGTTCGCCAGCTGTTCGCCCTGGCCCTGGCCTACGACCTGCCCGAAGGGCTGGGCGATTACGGCCTTGACCTGAACCGCCTGCAACTGCCGCCTGCGGCGCCTTATGTGGTGTTTCTGCATGGCACCACCTGGGCCACCAAACACTGGCCCGAGGCCTACTGGCGCGAGCTGGCCGAGCGGATGGGGCGGCGCCACCTACAGGTGATGCTGCCTTGGGGCAACCCCGCAGAAAAAGCCCGGGCCGAGCGTATTGCCCAAGGCCTGGGCAACTGCCAGGTGCTGCCCAAGCTGAACCTGGCGGGTGTTGCCCGTGTACTGGCAGCGGCCAAGGCCTGCGTGGCGGTGGACACCGGGCTGGGCCATCTGGCCGCCGCCCTGGATGTGCCGACCATTTCGCTGTTTGGCCCTACCAACCCTGGTTTGACCGGTGCCTACGGACGCGCCCAGATCCACCAGGCAAGCAACTTCCCCTGCGCCCCGTGCTTGCAGAAGAAGTGCACCTATAAACCGAGCGCCGAGGATCTGCGCCGGTTCGATCTCAAACGCGAGTGGCCGCTGTGCTTCACTCGCTTGAATCCCGAGCATGTTGCGGGCCGCTTGAGCGCGCTGCTGCTGGCTGAGGATGTGCGTTGATGCAATTGGCTTTTGTGCTCTACAAATATTTCCCGTTTGGCGGGCTGCAGCGCGACTTCATGCGTATCGCCCTCGAATGCCAACGGCGTGGCCACCAGATCCGCGTGTATACGCTGATCTGGGAAGGCGACATTCCGCCGGGCTTCGAAGTGCTGGTGGCGCCGGTCAAGGCGCTGTTCAATCATCGACGCAACGAAAAGCTCACCGCCTGGATGCAGGCCGACCTTGCCAAGCGCCCGGTCGACCGCCTGATCGGCTTCAACAAAATGCCGGGGCTGGATGTCTACTACGCCGCCGACGGCTGCTTCGAAGACAAGGCCCAGACCCTGCGCGGCAGCCTGTACCGGCGCTGGGGCCGCTATCGTCACTTTGCCGACTACGAGCGCGCGGTGTTCGCCAAGGATGCTCGCACCGAGGTGCTGATGATCTCCGAGGTCCAGCAGCCGCTGTTCATCAAGCATTACGGCACGCCCGAGGCGCGCTTCCACCTGTTGCCGCCTGGTATTTCCCAGGACCGTCGCCGCCCGGCCGACGCCGATGCCATTCGCGCCGAGTTTCGCCGTGAGTTCGGCCTGGCCGATGACGAGCTGCTGCTGGTGCAGATCGGCTCGGGATTCAAGACCAAGGGCGTGGACCGCAGCATCAAGGCTGTGGCCGCGCTGCCGGCCCACCTGCGCAAGCGCACCCGGCTGATGGTCATCGGCCAGGACGACCCCAAGCTGTTCCAGGTACAGAGCGCAGCCCTGGGCCTGGGCGATCAGGTGCAGTTTCTCAAGGGGCGCAGCGATATCCCGCGTTTCCTGCTCGGCGCCGACCTGCTGATCCACCCGGCGTACAACGAAAACACCGGCACCGTGCTGCTCGAAGCGCTGGTCGCTGGCTTGCCGGTGCTGGTCTCGAAGGTGTGCGGCTACGCCCATTACATCGCCGAGGCCGATTGCGGCCTGGTGCTGGATGAGCCGTTCGCGCAGGAGCAGCTCAACAGTTACCTGCAGCGCATGCTCGAAGACGACGTGGCCCGTGCTGCCTGGTCGAGCAACGGCGTGGCCTTTGCCGACACGGCTGACCTGTACAGCATGCCGCAGCATGCCGCCGACGTGATTCTGGCTGGAGAGCAGGCATGAAGCTGATACTGGCCGAGCCGTTCAAGCGCTTGTGGGCCGGGCGCGACCCGTTCGACGCCGTCGAGCAGTTGCAGGGCGAGGTGTACCGCGAGCTTGAAGGCCGCCGCACGCTGCGCACCGAGGTCGAGGGCGCAGGCTTCTTCGTCAAGATTCACCGCGGCATTGGCTGGGGCGAGATTTTCAAGAACCTGTTCAGCGCCAAGCTGCCAGTGCTCGGCGCCGGCCAGGAGTGGCGCGCCATCGAGCGCCTGCACCAGGTCGGTGTGCCGACCATGACCGCCGTGGCCTACGGCGAGCGGGGCAGCAACCCGGCGACCCAGCATTCGTTCATCGTCACCGAAGAGCTGGCACCGACCGTGAGCCTGGAAGACTTCAGCCTTGATTGGCTCAAGCAGCCGCCAGCGCCACGCCTGAAGCACGCGCTGATTGCCGAAGTGGCGAAGATGACCGGCGGCATGCACCGTGCGGGGGTCAACCACCGTGACTGCTACATCTGCCACTTCCTGCTGCACACCGACCGCCCGGTCACCGCAGACGACTTCAGGCTGTCGGTGATCGACCTGCACCGCGCACAAACCCGCGCGCGTATAACCCGCCGCTGGCGTGACAAAGACCTGGCGGCGTTGTATTTCTCGGCGCTGGACATCGGCCTCACCCGCCGCGACAAACTGCGCTTCTTGCGCGGTTACTTCCAGCAGCCGCTGCGCCAGGTGCTCAAGGACGAAGCGGCACTGCTCGCCTGGCTTGAGCGCAAGGCGCAGAAACTCTACGACCGCAAGCAACGCTATGGGGACGCACTCTGATGGCGGGTTGGACACTGGCGCCGGGCTATGAGGCCCTGGCAGCAGACTTCGGCAGCCTCGAGGCGGTGTTTGCCTTACAGGGCGAGCGCCTGACCCGCGACCCGTTGAGCGAGGTCGTGCGTGTCGAGCGTGATGGGGTCAACTACTACGTCAAGCGCTACACCGGCGCCGGCAAGCACATGCGTCGCTACCTTGGCCGCCCGCGTATCAAGGCCGAGTGGCAGAACCTCAAGCAGTTCGCCAAGTGGGGCATTCCCACGGCAGAAGTGGTGGCCTGGGGCCTTGAACGCCACGGCCTGGCGTTTGGCCGTGGGGCGATGATCACCCGTGAGCTGCCGAATACCGAAGACCTTTCGGCACTGGCCGAGCGCAACGACCCGCGCCTGCGCGACCGGGCCTGGGTCGACCACCTGAGCCGCCAGCTGGCGCGGCATACCCGGCAGATGCATGACCACCACTTCGCCCACAATGACCTGAAGTGGCGCAACCTGCTGGTGGATGACCAGGGCACGCTGTTCTTCATCGATTGCCCAACGGGTGATTTCTGGCGTGGCTTCATGCTGCGCCACCGCCTGATCAAGGACCTGGCGTGCCTGGACAAGGTCGCCAAATATCACCTGTCGGCCACGCAGCGCCTGCGCTTCTACCTGCAGTACCGTCGGCACGAGCGCCTTACGGCGCGGGATAAACGGCGGATTCGCCAGGTACTGAGCTTTTTCGAGGGAAGGGAATGACCGATTACCTGGCCAGCGCCGACCAGGCGCTGCTCAAGCGCCATGGCCTGAGCGACTTCGAGGCGTTGTGGGCGTTGCAACTGGAGGCCGTGGACGAGCCGAACACCGGCCGTGGCGGTTTCAGCAGCGTGTTCCGCCTGGAACTCGAAGGCAAGGGCTACTACCTCAAGCGCCAGAGCAACTACTTCACCCGCAGCCTGCACCGGCCATTCGGCGAGCCCACCTTCGCCCGCGAGTTTCGCAACATCAGCCGCTACCAGAAGCTGGGCATACCGGCCTTGCAGGCGGTGTTCTACGGCGAGCGCAAGCAGGCCGGCCAGCACCGCGCAGTGCTGATGACCCGTGCGCTGGACGAATGGACCGACCTTGACCGCCTGCTGGCGCAGTGGCCGCAGCTCGTCCCGGCGCAGCGCCACGGCATTCTGCAAGGATGCGGCCAGTTGGCGCGCACGCTGCACGCTGCCGGGCAGATGCACGGGTGTTTCTATCCCAAGCACATCTTCCTGCGCGAGCGCCGCGAAGGCTGGCAGGCGCAACTGATCGACCTCGAGAAAACCCGCCCGCTGCTGTTCGGCATGCGCGACCGGGTCAAGGACCTGGAGCCGCTGCTGCGCCGCGCCAGTATCTGGAGCGACGCTGATATACGGGTACTGCTGGCCGCCTATCTGGCCCAGCCCGAAGGCAGCGCTGTGCTCGACACCTGGCTGCAACGCCTGACGCAACGCCGCCGCCACAAGGAGGGCCGCTGATGCGCCTGTCCGAACTGAAAGCCGCCGGGCGCAGCCCGCAAGTGCCGCTGACCATCACCCTGGCCGATGCCGCTGGCGCCGCAGACTTGCAACTGCTCAGCCTGCTGCGCGTATTGCCTGGCCAACGCTACGTGGGCGCGGGTATCTGGCGGGGCACCAAGGTGCTGGCCAAGCTGCTGGTCGGCGGCAACGCTGCGCGCCACTTCCAGCGTGAGCTGGACGGCGCCCGGCTGATGGCGGCCCAGGGCCTGACCACGCCACGCCTGCTGGCCGATGGCCTGAAAGAAGGCGAAGGCGGCTGGCTGTTGTTCGAGTTCATAGAAAACGCCGAAAGCCTGGGCGACGCCTGGGCCGCGGTCGAGCACTTGCCCATGCTTGCCGATGAGCAGCACCTGGTGCTCGGCGAGGCGTTGACGGCGGTTGCGCAAATGCATGCCAAAGGCCTGTGGCAGCAAGACCTGCACCTGGACAACCTGCTGCGTCAAGGCGGCCAGCTGTACCTGATCGACGGCGCCGGCATCAAGGCTGAAACCCCAGGCCAGCAGTTGTCGCGCCAGCGCGTGCTGGAAAACCTCGGGGTGTTCTTCGCGCAGTTGCCCAAGCGCCTGGAGCCCTTCATCGAGGAAGCGCTGGTGCATTACCTGCTGGCCAATGCCGAGCATGCGCTGCCGCTGGAAGCGTTGCTCAAGCAGGTCGACAAGGTGCGCAGCTGGCGCCTGAAAGATTACCTGGATAAAGCCGGGCGCGAGTGCACGCTGTTCAGTGTCGAGCGCAGCCTGTCGGGGCTGCGGGCCATCTGCCGCAGTGAAGTGCAGGCACTGGCCCCGGTGCTGGAGCAGGCCGACACCTACCTGGATCAGGGCCACCTGTACAAGACCGGCGGCGCCGCCAGCGTGGCGCGCATTGATGTCGACGGTCGCCCGTTGGTGCTCAAACGCTACAACATCAAGAACACCGCGCACTGGTTCAAACGCTTCTGGCGCCCCAGCCGGGCCTGGCATTCCTGGATCGAGGGCCATCGCCTGATGTTCCTCGACATCGCCACCCCCCGCCCGCTGGCGCTGCTGGAAACCCGCACCCTTGGCCTGCGCAACCGCGCCTACCTGCTGACCGAGTACATCGACGGCCCGGACCTGGCCGCGTGCTTTGCGCCGTTCGTCGAAAGCGGCGAGGCCCCGGACGAGCAGGTCGACGCTCTGGTGCAACTGATGCAGCAACTGATTCGCGAGCGCATCAGCCACGGCGATTTCAAAGGCCACAACCTGTTCTGGGTAGATGGGCGCTGGTCGCTGATCGACCTCGACGCCATGTGCCAGCACGCCACCCAGATGAGCTTTGCCAAGGCGTTCGCCCGTGACCGTGCCCGGTTGCTGCGCAACTGGCCGAGCAGCAGCGCGCTGTATCAGCGCCTGGACCAGCGTCTGCCACGCCTGGCCGACTAACCGCGCCCAGCCTGTGGCAGCGCCAGCCAGTCGCTGCTCAGGCCTGGCTGGCGCACGCGGATGCGCCACTGCCCTTGCTGCAGGCGCAACACCGCCCAGGCCGGGGCGCGGGCCTCAGTCAACTGCAAGTGGTAATGGCCTGCCAGCAAATGCCGGCGTACGGGCAACTGCCAGTTGTGCAGTCGCAGGTAAAGTTCGCCGTCGGCATCGAACAGCCCTGCTTCTTCGGCTAGAGCCTCGCCTTCCCGCACGGGGTCAAGCTGGCAGTCGTCCAACAGTGCCTGCAAGTCTGGCAACCCGTCGTGCCACAGTACGGGTGAGTCCACCACCCATTCGCCGCTGCTCAGTTGCTTGACCGGCAATTGGCTGTAGGCGTTCGGCTGCCTGGGGTCGACGGCCCGCCAGCGCTGGCCATCGAATTCCACATGGTAGAAACGGCCCTGCAGGTCGCGGATGAAATAGCGGTCTGGCCCGGGCCCACTGTTGACCTGCTCGTAGACCTTGGCGTCATGGACACCGTCGATGCGGTAACGCAAGCGGGCCAGTTCCGCTTCCACCTGATGGCTGGCCGGCAGTGGCTTGGGTGGGGTCGGTGGCAAGCCACGCATGGCACGACGGATGACGGCTGAGCCGGCGAAGCTGTTGATGCCGTCAGTGGCATGGCTGATGGCCGCGATGGCGTGGTGCAGCGCTGCCTCGCGGTCGTCCTTGTGCATGGCCTCAAGGCCATCCCAGATCGAGATTGCCATTCTGCCGAAGGCCAGTGCGGTCATGGCGGGCGCCGGCAACACGAGGCTTACCAGGTCGAGAATCACCCGCAAGGTGTTCAGGCCGAACTCGCCCAGCAGCTCGCTATTGCTGCGGGTACTGGCGTCGGCCTCGGCGATCAGGGCGTGCACCTCGGCGCGGTAGCAGGCGTCGAACAGGTTGCCCTCGATGCTGTCCAGGCGCAGGTGCGGGCTAAGTCCGCCTTTGACCAGCAGCTGTTCCAGGCGCGCCGCGCTGGCTGCCGGGGCCCGCCCCTTGAGGTAAGTGCGCAGCGGCGTGTTTCTGCGGATCTCGCGTAGCAACGCCCGGGCGTTGTGCCATTCGCGCCAGGCGCGACGGTCTGGGGCATCCGGGGTGTAGAGCATGAGCGAGTCGATGTTGGCTACGGAACTGTTGATCAGCAATACACCTTGCAGGGTGTGGCCTTCGATGACGACCTGGCGCACCGCGAAAGGGTGTTGTTCCAGGCTGGCACGCTGCGCGCTGTCCGGGTGGTCGAGCACGGTTTTCGCCCAGGTGTAGCCGCGTTCGAACGGGTCTTGGAGCAGGTGCCTGGCGTAGCGCGCCTTGGCCAGTTCGGCCCGCATCCGGGCGCGGTTGATGCGCCCGTGGGCTTCCATGCGCCAGCGCGCCTCGGCGCTTTGCAGCAGGTGCTTGCGCACGAACTGGCTGTAGCTGGCGCCGGCATCCAGTTCGCGGACCATAGCCTTGACCTGATCTGGCCCCAGGCCATCGATCAGGCTGCCGTCGATGTGCTGCACCCGTGCGGTGAGCCAGTAATCGACATCGAACCACGCCACGTTGAGCAGGGCCAGCTCGTCCAACTGGTAGCTGACCGGCACCATCTCGATGGTGTCACCGACTTGCGGCCGGCTGGCCACGGCAATGTAGCTGGAGGGGTTGAGTGGGTCGAGCAGTGGGCCTATGCGCCGCGCCAGGGTGACGCTGATGTGGATGTCCTGGGGCGCTGTGGCCACCCGCAGGTCCCGTTGCAGGCGCTCGGTCAGGCGTTGGCGAACCCAGCCGAGCAAGGTGTGGCGCTGGCTGAACTGGGCGAGGTCGGGAATGCCTGGGGCGCGTGCCTGCGCTACGGCATTGCCCAGCTCCTGCATGGTTTGCAGGATGTGGGTGATGGACTGGGCCGGGGCGCTACGCATCCATCCCGGCATGTGCTTTTCCAGCAACAGGGCGTAGCGGGTGGCCAGCACCGGCGGGCTGCCCATGCTGCCGACCAGGTCCAAAGCCTTGCTGACCATGTCGCCGTCCGCGGCGGTTGCCTGCGGCCAGGCGCGGTGCAGGCGCTTGCGCTGGGTGTCGATCATGCTGCTGACCTGATATTCGACCATGTCATCGGCGTACCAGTCGTAGCGCAGCCGGTCGGCGCGCTGAATCAGCGAGGCATCTTCAGGGTCTGCCAGCAGGTTGAGGATCGGGCGGCTCTGCAGTGGGTCGTCGATGCGTTCACACAGCTCGGTATGCAGTTCAGCCAGGCTGTCGAAGGTTTCGATACCGTAACTGAGGCTGCACATCATGGCCTTGCCGAGGGCCTCGCCCGGCACTGCGTCGCTGCCTTGCGGGCCGTCGGCAACCAGCACGAAGGCGCCGGGAAGGTATAGCCGGCGGTTGGGCGAGGCGCTGCTGAACAGCAGCCGATAGGCCTGCGCCCGCTGTTCGCCAGGCAAGTGCTGGCGTTGCCAGGACAACGGCAATTCCAGGCAGGTGCGCAGCAGGAACACATGCTCGTTGCCCAAGGTCTGGTCGGCCAGACGCAGTTCAAGCTGGGCCAGCAGTTGCTCGTGGCGCAGTTGGCGCAACGCCTGCTGCTGGGAGCGTCCATTGTCGTCGGTGCTTGCCCAGAACTGCGCCAGGTCGCCGAACAATTGCTGGCGCATGGGCAGAGGGGCGAGCCCGGCTTGCAGGGTCGGAAACCCGCGCTGCAGGTCGGCAAGCCGGGTATCGAGTGCTTCGAGTTGTTCCAGTGGGGTCATGTTGAGGCTCCTGTGCAGGGAGAGGGAGCCTCGGGTATCAACGCCCTGCTTAGGAGGTAGTCGGCTAGCGCCTGAACCCGGAAAAACCGATGGCGGCCGATAGCCCCAGCCCCAGCCAGGCCAGCGCATCCCAGGCGCCATCACCGAGCAGTGCGGCGAACAGCCCGGCCAGGCCTAGCACGCCGAGCACCGCTGGCCAGGCGAAGATACGTAGCGTGCCTTGGGATTTATGGCTCATTGGCTCACCTGCCGGGCTTTGCGTTGCTTGCCCCACCACAGGTACAGCCCGCTGCCGAGCACGATGATGGTCAGCACATCGAGCAGGGCCCAGAGAATCTGCATGGGCCGCCCGCCGTAGTCACCAAAATGCAGCGGTTGCGACAGGCCCATGGCGTCCATGTACCAGGGCCGCTCACCGACTGCGGTGACCTGCAGGGTGCGGGCATCGATCAGCACCGGGGTGAGCAGGTGCGAGGTCAGGTGGCTGGCGCCTTTCATGAACACCGCATAGTGGTGTTCGCTGGAAAACCGGGTGCCTGGGAAGGCGATGAAGTCAGGGCGCATGCCGGGCGCAGCCTGCGCCGCAATGCTGAGCAGGTGCGTGGCTGGCGCCCGCTCGGTGAGCGGCGGGGCATCACGGTAGGGCGCGACCATGGCCGCGAGGCTGTCGTTGCGCCAGGCAGCGATCACCACGTCGGACAGCGCGCTGATCACCCCGGTAACACCGACCACCAGCGCCCAGCTGAGGGTCACGATGCCGATCAGGTTGTGCAGGTCGAGCCAGCGCAGCCTGGGCGATTTGTCGTGGCGCACGCTGGCAAATTTCAGCCGGCGCATGAACGGTGCGTACAGCACGGTGCCTGAAACGATAGCGACGATGAACAGCACCCCCATGAACGCCAGCAGCAGTTTGCCCGGCAGCCCGGCGAACATGTCCACATGCAGGCGCAGCAGCGTCATCATCAGGCCGCCATTGGCCGCAGGCATCGCCACCGCTTCGCCGGTGCGCGCGTCGAGCATGAACGTGTGCGATGAATTGGGCTCGGTAGCGGCGGTGGCGGCCGTGATAGCGACCACGCCGTTGGCTTCGTCTTCGTCGTAGCCGAAGTACTGCATGACCTCGCCTGGGCGGTGCTGTTCGGCCTTGAGCACCAGTTGCTGCAGGCCCAGATGCGGGGTGTCAGCGGGCATCTGGCGCAGCTGCGGGGCATCGCCGAGCAGGTGTTCAAGCTCGTGATGGAAGATCAGCGGCAAGCCGGTGAGGGCCAGCAGTAACAGGAACAGCGTGCAGACCAGGCTGCTCCAGGTGTGGATGAAAGACCAGCGGCGGATGGTTTGGCTTTTCACGGTTCAGCCTTTGTTCTGCGACCTGGGATGCTCACCACTTGTAGGTCGCACTGGCGACGACGCTGCGTTGGTCACCGAAGTAGCAGTAGTAGCCGTCGCAGGTGGAGATGTAGTCCTTGTTCAGCAGATTGGTGGCGTTGATTGCCACCGAAGCACCCTTGAGGCTGTTGTCCAGGCGCCCGAGGTCGTAGTGCACCGCCGCATCGAACACGGTGTAGGCGTCGGCCTTGCCAAGCCAGGTATTGCCCTGATCGCCGTAGGTGTTGCCGGTATAGCGTGCGCCCAGGCCGATACCAAAGCCGTCCAGCGCACCGGTGCGCCAGGTGTAGTCGGCCCATAGCGACGCCTGCTGATTGGGCATCAATTGCAGGCGGTTGCCTTTATACAGGCCGTCCTGCACTTCGGACTTGGCCAGGGTGTAGGCCGCGGTCACCTTGAGGTTTTCGTTCACCTCGGAAACGGCTTCAAGCTCCAGACCCTGTACCTTCACTTCACCGGTCTGGCTGGTGACCGGTACGTTGCCGACGTTGTTGGTAACCGAGACGTTCTTCTGGGTCAGCTCATACACCGCAGCCGTCAGCAGCGTATTCGAGCCGGGCGGTTGGTACTTGATGCCCAGCTCCCACTGTTGCCCCTCGGTAGGCTTGAGCGAGTTGGTGGCAGTGACGTCGGATTTGCTGGCCGGCTGGAATGACTCGGCGTAGGACAGGTAAGGCACCAGGCCTGAGTCGAACACATAGCTGAGGGCGGCATTGCCGCTGAACTTGCGATTGCGCTGGGTGCTATTGGTGTTGTTCTTGTGGAACTCGGTGTCGGTGTGCACCCAGTCCTGACGACCGCCCAGGGTCAGGCGCCATTTATCGAGGGCCATCTGGTCCTGGATGTACACGCCGGTCTGGCGGGTTTTCTGGTTGTAGTCGTAGAGGGCATCGGCGCGAGGCGGGCGGGTGATGGGCAAGCCGTGCACCGGGTTGTTGACGTTGATGGGCGGCGCGGTGCCGAAGATCGCCAGGAAGTTGTTGTTCATGCGCTGGTGGTCCAGGCCGAGCAGCAGGGTATGGCTGATGGCGCCTGTGTCGAAGTTGCCTTGCAGGTTGTTGTCGACCGCGAACTGGCTGATGTCTTCATCAACATTGGTGGTACCACGGCCGGTATTGCCCTGATCGTCCACGACGTAGCCAATGCTCGGGTAATAGCTGTTGACGGTGACCGTCTGGAACGACAGGTCGGACTTGGTGTAGCGCAGGTTCTGGCGCAACTGCCAGGTGTCGTTCAGGCGGTGTTCGAAGGTGTAGCCCAGCGCGTAGTAGGTGCGGTCGTAGTAGTCGTAGTCCGGGTCACCGAGGTTCTTGTGGCGCGAGACCTTGCCGAAGGGCATGTCGATCTTGGTGCCTTGCAGCGGGTAGAACTGGCTGGTGACGCCGGTATCGTCGCGGGTGAACTGGGTCAACAAGGTCAACGATGTGTCGTCGTCGATGTTCCAGGTCAGGCTGGGGGCGATGTTGTAGCGCTTGTTCTCGACGTGATCGATTTGCGTGCCGCTGTCGCGGACCACCCCGCTCAAGCCATATAGAAATTGGCCTTGGTCATCGATCTTGCCGGTGCTGGCAAAATTGATCTGGCGGTGGTTGTCGCTGCCGTACTGCACCTGGATCTCGTGGGCGCTTTCGGCTTGCGGCCTGCGGCTGACGATATCCAACAGGCCGCCAGGTGGCGTCTGGCCGTACACCGAGGATGCCGGGCCGCGAAGCAGGGCGAGGCGGTCCAGGTTCCAGGTCTCGGGTTTGGAGTTGGCATAAACGCCGCGCGGCAGTGGCAGGCCATCGAGGAAGTGCGTGGGCTCGAAGCCACGTACGCGCATCCAGTCGTAGCGCGTATCGCTGCCGAAGCTGGCGGAGACGATACCGGGCATGTAGCGCACGGCGTCGTCCAGGCTATGCACGCTGCGGTCGTCCATTTGCTGGCGAGTGGCGACGGAGATCGAGCGTGGGGCTTCGACCAGCGCGGTGTCGGTCTTGCTGCCGACGGCGGTGCGGTTGGCCAGGTAACCATTCACCGGGCCCCAGGCGCTTTCACTGTCGCTGCTTGCGTTGATGTCGGTAGTGGGCAAGGCGATTGCGTTGTTCTCGACTGCCACCAGGCTGTAACTGCCGGCGCTGCCTTGCTGCAGTTGCAGGCCGGTCCCCAGCAGGGCGGCCTGCAAGGCGCCGACGCCGTTGTACTGGCCGTTAACCGGTGCCGAGGTGCGACCGCTGGCCAGTGCCGGGTCCAGTGCCAGGGCGATGCCTGCCTGGCTGGCGATCTGGTTCAGGGTGCTGGCCAAGGGGCCGGCCGGTACGTCATAGGCGCGCACGGCGGACTGCTCGGCAGCGAACAGGGCTGGGCTGGCCAATGGCGCGGCCAGGCTGATGGCCAGGGCCATCAGGCGGGGGCGAAGCAAAGCATCAACAGCGCGGGACATGCAGCGGCTCCTCGACAAAAAGGGTGCTAATTGCTTCCTTGCCGAGCGAGATTGAAAAAGTGACAGGGGTGGATGAAAAATATTCTTGCCGGTGATGGATAAAGCCTTCATGGCCTCATCGCAGGCTATCGCCCCACGGAGGTAGTGCCCAACCGCAACATTGCTGGCTGGCCCCAATCCTGTGGGAAACGATAGTTAGTTGTGGCGAGCGGGCTTGTCCCGCGTTGGGCTGCGCAGCAGCCCTGAAAACCCCAGGGGCTGCTGTGCAGCCCAACGCGGGACAAGCCCGCTCGCCACAACGGAGCTCGCCACAACGGAGCTCGCCACAAGGAGATGTGTCTGGCGAGAAAAGGCTTGTACAAAACCATAGAATCTCCCACAGATGCCCTCGGGCGGCAGCCCGGATTACTTGGCGCTGATAGTCACCCACCATGGCGTGTGTTGTTCGATTTTCACCGGCAGGGCCGGCAGCAGCGAGGCCAGTGCCAGGTTGGTGTCGGTCAGTGGGAAGCTGCCGCTGATGCGCAGGTCGGCAACCTCGTCCGCCACACCCAAGTGGCCACTGCGGTACTGGCCGAGGGTGGCAACCAGGTCTGCCAGGCGCACGTTGTCCACCACCAGCATGCCGCGGGTCCAGGCGTCGGCGCCTACCGCGACCGCCTCTACCGGCCCCTGCCCATCGGCGCTCATCAACACCTGACGGCCTTCGGCCAGCACCTGCTCATCGCCGCTGTTGCGCGGTTTGGCCGCAACCTGTGCCTGCAACACCTCAAGGCGTGTGCCTGCGGCCTCGCGCTTGACCAAAAAGCGTGTACCCAGCGGCCGTAGCCGGCCATCGTCGGTTTGCACCAGCAGTGGCCGGGTGTCTTCATGCCCGGTTTCGACGGAAATTTCGCCCTGATGCAGCACGATCACCCGTTCGCTGCCGTGGAAGTCGATATCGACCGCAGTGCCGGTATTCAGGCTCAGCAGCGTGCCGTCCTCAAGGCGCAACGTGCGCAGTTCGCCGGTGCTGGTGCGCTGATCGGCCAGCCAGTAACTGGCCGACAGGCTCGGCAAACCGGCCCAGGCCAGCAACCCGCCCAGTACCAGCATGCCGGCGAGCCCGCCGAGGCGCTGGCGCATGCCGCTGCGCGACTGTTGCAGGGCATGCCGGGCAGGGCCGGCAGCGGCGGTGACGCGCTGGTCGAGCAGGCCCAGTTGCAGCCAGGCACGGGCGTGTTCTTCGTGGGCGGCGTGCCAGCGCATGAACGCGTTGCGCTCATCGGGCGTGCCGCTGCCCTGGTCCAGGCACAGCTTCCAGGTAATGGCAGCTTCGAGCACCGAGCTGGAAACCGGGGCGTTGTTCATGTGGGCTGGCCGTACAGGGCGATGTAGCACTGGCGCATGCCCTGGGCCAGGTACTGGCGTACCCGCGATACCGACACGCCGAGGCGCTCGGCGATTTCGGTGTGGCCCATGCCGTCCAGGCGGTTGTGCAGGAAGGCGGCGCGCGCTTTGCTCGACAGCTTGCCGAGCAAACGGTCGATGGCCTTGAGGTCTTCGAGAATCAGCAGTTGCTGCTCAGGCGACGGCTGTTCGGCCTCGGGCATCAGCGCCAGCTCCGAGAGGTAGGCTTGCTCCAGGGCTGCGCGGCGGAAATGGTCGAACAGCAGGCCTTTGGCCACAGCGGCGAGAAAAGCACGGGGTTCACGCGGGGTGTCCAGACGCTCGCGGCCTAGCAGGCGCACGAACGTGTCCTGGCTCAGGTCTTCGGCGCGCTGGCGGCAGGCGGTACTGCGTTGCAGCCAGGCCAGCAGCCAGCCGCGGTGGTCGCGGTACAGCGCGCCGACCAGATGGGCATGTGGGCTCTGCGCAGGCGCCAAGGAACGTCCCCTGAAAAGAATGCGTTAACTAACGATAATTATTCGCGATTGTGGCAGAGGCGCGGGGCGGGTGCAATTGACGCTTATCGGTTTGCGGTTGTTTGAGTTAACTAAAAAAACGTGGGAGCGGGCCGTGCTCAATAGGTAGTCGTGGCGAGCGGGCTTGTCCCGCGTTGGGCTGCGCAGCAGCCCTGAAAACCCTAGGGGCTGCTGCGCAGCCC
>NZ_JABWRG010000112.1:0-15824 GCF_014268825.1 Pseudomonas sp. SWRI51
GCAGCCCTTTCGCGACACAAGGCCGCTCCTACACTGACCGCGTAGACGGCATCGATATGGGATGGGCGAGCTCTGTGGGAGCTGGCGACAGCCTGCGATGAGGCCCTGGAGGGCTTGCACAGAACCCTAGAATCTTCCGCAAAATGACATATCGACCTGAAGCCAGTAGAGATCCTGTGGGAGCTAGTCAGGGCGCCGAACTGCCGCGATTACGCGAGCGAGGGCAACACTGTGCCTGGGCTTTCACATGACAGCCCAAGCCCTTACACTTTCCAACAGTTGAACGCGGGATAACCGAAGCACTGCCTCGAAACCCGATGGACCTGACCTTGCCGGTCAGCCCTCGGGACCAACCGGTCCGGGCCACGGCCGGCTGTTTATCGGAGGCACCGCATGAACCCGTGTATCTGGCTACTGGCCCTGGCGACCTTTGTCACCGGCATGGCCGAAAACATCACCGTCGGCATTCTGCCGGTACTGGCCGATGGCCTCGAGGTACCGCTTGGCGTAGCCGGGCAACTGACCACGGCCTTCTCCTTGAGCTTCGCCCTCGCCGCGCCCTTCTCTCCTTTGCTCACCGCCCGTCTGCCGCTGCGCCGCTTGCTGTGCGCCGCACTGGGCGTGTTCGCCCTGTTCAACCTGCTGGCAGCCATCGCGCCAGGCTACAGCACTCTGTTGGTTGCACGCTTGGGCATGGCCGCGACCAGCGCCCTCACCTGCCTGATCTGCACACTGATGGCCACGCGCATGGTGCCGGCCGCCCTGCGCGGGCGTGCCATTGGGGTAATCTTCATGGGCATCTGCAGTTCGCTGGTGCTGGGCGTGCCTGCCGGTATGCTGCTGAGCGAGGTGCTGGGCTGGCGCGGCGTATTTGCTGGGCTGAGCCTGCTGGCGACGGCGGTGCTGCTGATGGCCTGGCGCGGCTTGCCGCAATTGCAGGGCAGCGAGCCCATCGCCTTGGCCAGCTACCTGCGCCACCTGCGCGATGGCCGCTTGCTGGCGGCACAGCTGGTGTCGCTACTGATGATCGCCGGGCATTTCACGGTGTTCGCGTATCTGGCGCCCTACGCCCAGCATATCGCCAACGTGCCGGCGGCCTGGCTCGCAGCCGTGTTTGCCGCCTTCGGCATTGCCGGTGTTGCGGGTGGCTATGTCGGCGGCTGGATGGCCGACCGTCTGGGCGCAAGCCAGGCAATCCTGCTGGCGCCGCTGCTGTACCTTGCAAGCCTGCTGGCGCTGCCGTTCTGCGCCGGCACGCCTTGGCTGTTCTTGCCAGCGATGATGCTCTGGGGGGCGCTCAGCTGGACCACCTCGCCCGTGGTGCAGAGCTACCTGGCCACACGCGGTGCGGATACCTTCCCGGCGGGCATGAGCCTGAACCTTTCGGCGATGCACCTGGGCGTCGGGCTTGGCTCGGCCATTGGCGGCGTGGTGATTACGGGTGCAGCCCTTTCAGCGACGCCCTGGGCTGGGTCGCTGCTGACCGCGCTGGCGGCGGGGCTGGCGATGTGGATTTCAATGCCTCGCGGCGTTGAGCTAAAGCTGGCGCCATGAGTCAGGGCCCTACAAGACGCGCCGGTATTGCTGGCCTGGACTCCGTGGAGAGGTGGGGTTTGTCATCTCGATCAGGCCCGCCGCCAATGCCGGCTTGAGGTAGTTGGCACTGAAGGTCGGCCGGTGGGTCAGCTCCAGGCGCTGCATCAACTCATTGGCCTTCAACGCGACACCAGGTCTGAGCACATCAAGCAGTCGCGCTACTTGATCGGTTACTTGATCGGTTACTTGATCGGTTACTTGATCGGTCTCGACCAAGGCCTCCAGCAATGCTCGCAACATGTACTCGACAAAAGGCGTGGCTTCACCCGCCCTGTCTGCCGCCGCCAGCGCAGCGTAATAAGCCTCCTGCTGCGCACAGATCACCGACTCCACCGGCAAGTAAGCTAATACAGGGCGCCAGCGGCTCAGGATCAGGGTCTGCCATAAACGCCCCATGCGCCCGTTGCCATCGGCGAACGGGTGGATGAACTCGAATTCGTAATGAAAAACACAACTGCTGATCAGCGGGTGCCAGTCACTCGCGCCCAACCAGGCCAGCAGGTCGTGCATCAGGGGCTGTAAACGGCTGGCTGGCGGGGCCATATGCAGCAGACGCTGCTCCCGATAGATACCTACCCCGCCCTCGCGAAAATGCCCAGCGTTGTCGATCAACCCGGCCATCAGCGACTTGTGCGCGGCCAACAGGTCTACCTGACGCTCAGCGCGCCAGTTGCCCATAGCTTCATAGGTGCAGAACGCATTTCGCACTTCCTGAATTTCGCGCGGCAAGCCCAGCACACGCTTGCCATCCAGCACTGCGGTGACCTGCTCGACGCTCAGGGTATTGTTCTCGATGGCAAGGGATGCCTGAATGGTGCGGATGCGGTTGCCCCTGCGCAACTGCGGCGTCAGCGCAGCTTCTCGATTGGCAGTCAGCACCCCCACTTGCTCACTGATATCAGCCACCAGCGCCAGCATGGTCGGGGTCACGGTCAGCGGCGGCTGATAATTGCTCATAGGCAGAGGTTCCATCGATTTCAGTTGCATTCAAAAACAGCGCCCTGTCACCAGACAGAGGCTGTCGACACCTTAGCCAGTGATAACGGCAGGGTAAAGCGAGCGACAACATTGGTTCACGATTTTCTGAACTGATTATTTGCCTCAGCCGATTTGTCGCCCAGCCTGCGCGCACCAGAATCGCTTCACCACAATCACAAGAACAGTGAGGCCACTCCCGTGGACCAGACACTTCAGGTGCGCCAAGCCGCCGCCGACCTCGTCGCCGCCTTTGCCAGCAACGACACCACCCGCTATTTCGCCTGTTTCAGTGAAGACGCCTCCTTCCTGTTTCACACCCTGCCCCAACCACTGCTGTCGCGCCGCGCCTACCAAGAGGTGTGGGCCGGCTGGCAGGCCGAGGGCTTTGCCGTGCTGGGCTGTGAATCCAGCAACGGGCAGGTGAGCCTGCAAGGTGAAGTTGCGATCTTCATGCACGACGTGGCCACGCGCATTCGCCTGGCCGGCGAAGAACACGCACTGAGCGAACGCGAGACCATCGTGTTTTGCAAACAGGGCGAACGCTGGCTGGCGTGCCACGAGCACCTGTCGGCTATCTCGCCAGCCTGACCTTTTGAAAGCGGCCTTGCCGCACTGCCATCGCACCCACAACAAGGCCTGCCACAGGCCGACAACATTCGCGCTGGAGCACCACCATGAGCCACTCGACCGGTATCGAGACCAATGGCGTCGAGCAGATCCCCGATGATCAACGCGACGCCTCCCCGCTGGACTTGTTCCGCCTGATCTTCGGCGGTGCCAATACCTTCGCCACCGCTGTGCTGGGCAGCTTCCCGGTGTTGTTCGGGCTGTCGTTCCAGGCCGGGGTCTGGGCGATTCTGCTCGGCGTCGGCATCGGCGCGTTGATCCTGGCGCCGATGGGGCTGTTTGGCGCACTTAATGGCACCAACAACGCCGTATCGTCCGGCGCACATTTTGGCGTGCACGGGCGCATCGTCGGCTCGTTCCTGTCGCTGCTGACCGCGGTGGCGTTTTTCTCGCTGTCGGTGTGGAGCTCAGGCGACGCGCTGGTCGGCGGCGCCAAACGCCTGATGGGCCTGCCGGAAACCGACCTCACCCTGGGCCTGGCCTACGGCCTGTTCGCCGTGCTGGTGCTGGTGGTGTGCATCTTTGGCTTCCGCTTCATGCTGTGGGTCAACAAGATCGCGGTGTGGGCCTCGAGCCTGTTGTTCCTGCTCGGCATCGCGGCCTTTGCCGGGCCTTTCGATGCGGGCTATGCCGGCAGCGTCAACCTGGGCCAGGCAGGCTTCTGGGCAGCGTTTGTCGGTGCGGCGATTTTGGCCATGAGCAACCCGGTTTCGTTCGGTGCGTTTCTCGGCGACTGGTCACGCTATATACCGCGCGCCACGCCCAAGCGGCGCATCATGCTGGCGGTCATCGCCGCCCAGGGCGCCACGCTGATCCCGTTCCTGTTCGGGCTGTGCACGGCCACGCTGGTGGCCAGCCAGGCGCCTGACTATATTGCCGCCAACAACTATGTCGGCGGCCTGCTGGCGATTGCGCCGGGCTGGTTCTTCCTGCCGGTGTGCCTGATTGCAGTGATTGGCGGCATGTCCACTGGCACCACGGCGCTTTACGGCACGGGCCTGGACATGTCCAGCGTGTTCCCGCGCCTGCTCAGCCGCGCCGCCGCCACCCTGCTGATCGGCGTGCTGGCGATAGGCTTCATCTTCATCGGCCGCTTTGCCTTCAACCTGGTGCAAAGCGTTTCGACCTTCGCCGTGCTGATCATCACCTGCACCAGCCCATGGATGGTGATCATGATCCTCGGCCTGATCACCCGCCGCGGCTTTTACCACGCCGATGACCTGCAAGTGTTTACCCGTGGCCAGCAGGGCGGCCGTTACTGGTTCGACCACGGCTGGAACTGGCGCGGCATGGGCGCCTGGCTACCGAGCGCCGCCATCGGCCTGTGCTTCGTCAACCTGCCAGGGCAGTTCGTCGGCCCGCTGGGCGAGCTGGCCGGCGGCATCGACCTGAGCCTGCCGGTCACCCTCGGCATCGCGGCAGTGCTGTACCTGAGCCTGCTCAACCTGTTCCCCGAGCCTGCCGCCGTGTATGGCCCGCAAGGCCCACGCTGGGTGCGCTGCAAAAGCGCCCCGCCCCAACCCGTAACCTGCGCCAAGATGGCCTGATCGGAAGCCGACCATGACCCCTTCTCACTATATCGACGGCCGCTGGGCCGAAGGCCAGGGCAACGACTGCATCGTTGTTCACGACCCCGCCAGCGGCCAGCCGTTTACCGAACTGATGGCCGCCAGCAGCACCCAGGTCGACCAGGCCGTGGCCGCCGCCAGGCGCGCCCTGCCCGCATGGAAAACCACCTGCGCAGCAGACCGCGCCCGCTACTTGCGCGGTTTCGCAGAGCAGTTGGGCGTGCGCCGCGAAGCACTGATTGCCTTGCAGATGCGCAACAATGGCAAGCCGCGCCATGAGGCCGAAATCGACCTCGATGACGCCATCGCCACTTTTGCCTACTACGCCGACCTTGCCGAGCAGTTGCCGGCGAAAAACCGCGACGTGCCCCTGGCCGCGCCAGGCTTTACCGCCCGCACCCGTTTGGAAGCGATTGGCGTGGTCGGCCTGATCGTGCCGTGGAACTTCCCCTTGGTCACCAGCGCCTGGAAACTCGCGCCGGCCTTGGCCGCCGGTTGCACTGTAGTGCTCAAACCCTCTGAAGTGACCCCGCTGGTCGAACTGGCCTACGGCCAGATTGCCGAGCAGCTGGGCCTGCCGGCAGGCGTGCTGAACATCGTCAACGGCAAGGCCGAGACCGGCGCTGCGCTCAGCGGCCACACGGGTTTGGACAAACTGTCGTTCACCGGCAGCAACGGCGTGGGCAGCCAGGTGATGCGCGCCGCCGCTGCGCAGTGCCGGCCGGTGACGCTGGAGCTGGGCGGCAAGTCGGCCATCGTCGTATTCGACGACTGCGATATCGACCAGGCCGTGGAGTGGGTCATCGCCGGTATTACCTGGAACGCCGGGCAAATGTGCTCGGCCACCTCACGCCTGCTGGTGCAGGAGGGTATCGCCGACACCCTGCTGGCACGCTTGCAGGCGGCGCTGGGGCAGTTGCGGGTGGGCAACCCGCAGCTTGAAGAAGCCGACATGGGCCCGCTGACCAGCCAGGCGCAGTGGCTGAAGGTTGCCAGCTATTTCGCCGTCGCCCGCGAAGAGGGCCTGAAGTGCCTTGCCGGCGGCCAGACGCTGGATCGCGAAGGCTGGTTCGTCAGCCCCACGCTGTATGTGGATGTGCCACAAAGCAGCCGCCTATGGTGCGAAGAAATCTTCGGCCCGGTGCTCTGCGCCCGGCGCTTTGGCAGTGAGGCCGAGGCCATTGCGCTGGCCAACGACAGCCGCTTCGGGCTGGTCGCCACCGTATGCAGCACCGACCTGCAACGTGCCGAGCGGGTGGCCGACGCGCTGGAGGTGGGGCATGTGTGGATCAACTCGGTGCAGGCAGTGTTTGTCGAGACGTCCTGGGGTGGTACCAAAGCCAGTGGGATCGGGCGAGAGCTTGGGCCTTGGGGGCTGGCGGGGTATCAGTCGGTCAAGCATGTGACGCGGTGTTTGGGGTGATTTTGTGGTGATCCCTCTCGAAGGCTCGAGAGGCTGGCTGATCTTGTAGTTATTCCTTTCAAGGGCCTGGGGAGGCTGACAGGTGTCTGGCGAAAGAGTTTTAGCGCTTATTAGATCGAGCGCCGCGCGAGCGGCGCTCGATCTCATAAGCGCTGCAAAGCTCTCGGCGGACACAGGGTCGCCTTCACCCCATGGCACTTGACACACCAGCCGTAAGACATTTCCGAACCTGAAACAAAGTGCTTCAAACTAGAACAGCTTGGGAATTACCCTACGCGCGCTGCCGACGCTTCTGCATTGTCGATCGTCTTCAATAGAGCTAACTTCCCCGGGTCGTCGTTGTGGCGACTGGGTGTGAGAGCCCGCTGTCGTCGAGATGAAGCACGCAGTACTGCCATGGCAGCTGTGCGCGGGCAGGCCCTGGCCTGGCCGGCGTTTGCTCATTTCGACCGGTCTCTCACCCCGCGTACGGCTGCCACCCTCATCCTGTGAGAGGGGTCTGGAGGCGGCACACACTTCAATCGAAATGAGTGCATTCCATGAATAAGATCGTCCCCGATCCACCCACCTCAAAATCCTCACAACATCCCTTCTTCACCATCAACGAAGACATGCCCACCACCGAGGCGCTGATTCACGCCATCCAGCTGATGCGCGGGATCGAAGACACCATCGATGAATACTGCTGCGCCTTGGCCGGAGAGCCGGGATTGGGAATGCTGGTCAATGCCGCACACAACGTGCAGATGGGGCGAGCATTGGCGGAACATGCGTTGAAAGGGCAAAAAACATGACTTGAATGACTGCTACACCATGCATCGTTCCTGGCAGCGGCTATGTTCCCACATAGAGTCGTGAAGCAGGCCTGACAAGATGCGGTTTACTTGAATCCACATGCTGGGTTCGGAGGTGTCCTGCCCTACTTCTGAAAAAGGTAAACTTTAGAGTTTGGCCCGAACGAGGCGCAGACAAATTAATTAATCATGCAAGCACAGCCGCGGAATGCCACCCATCTAAACCTCCGGAGCTATTCGGAGCTCCAAGGCCTCTTTTAACCAAGAGGCCCATAACGTAAATATCGAGACATCAACCATTACGCTTTGACATCGGCGGCTTGACCCCTCCCCTTCGTTTAATTTTAGCTGCCACCCTAAATATATCTGGCATATTTATGCGATCTTCAGACCGGCGCTCAACCACCCCAATATTCTGCAAAGCATCTAGAAGCAAAGTTTCTTTATCAGTAGAGTTGGACTCAAGCTCTACTGGTCCCGGATGTTCCATGGTCGCGTCTGCGATATTTTTAACTGTAGACCTCTCACGCCACCGACCTATGAAGTTTCCTGGGTCACAGGGAACCTCCAGCCCTTCCAGGTCCTTGAGGGTTGAAGAAATCCAGTAATAGTCCTCTTGCAATTGGTTAATACGGACATCAGAGGCGGCCTGCACCCCTTCTCTTATCCCATGATGATCTATGACCAATCGTACAGGAGGCTGGCGACTAACTGCCGCACGCTGTAGCGCCACAAGAAAGCTTCGAGGAGTCGTTTCTTGGAACGCATCTGCCAGGTGATCAATTAGCCAAGTATAAGTTCTACCTCGACGACGATCCGTCCCCATGAATTCACCAGCCAACTTATCAAATATGGCTTTCTGCACCTCAGGCCTTGATATTTCCCACAAGATATTGGCTTTTTCTGAACTCGCTTCTATCACCCAACGCCTAAACAATTCGTCAGTCGAAGTGTTTTTCAAAAGATAATTGTACAGCAACCCGTAAAGCTCTGTTGAATGCCAAGCCAAATCAACTTTAGCCGACTTCAACTTAGATGCATCAGGAAAACTGAATATCGCATCATCTTTAAACTGGTCTGTGCGCATAAATATTTTCGCACGCATATTGGTAAAGCTTTCCATACCTAAAGCGAGTCTTAATATACCCGTACTGAGAGCACGAATCTCTGACCAATCACTGGATATTCTGTCGAGAGCATCAAAAACAAGGATGAAAACCTTACCATTTGACTTAAAGTAACGGTTGATTTCGCGGAGTTCTTCGTCAATATCCTCCGGATTATTCTCGACCCACTCAACCGCCTCACCGAGTTGAACAAAATTTTTCCGCCCAACAAATTGAAAGGTTGCGCGAAGCAGAACTGCGGTCCATATAGATTCTGGGTCGTATCCCTTTCGAATAAGGCTCGTCAGCACTTTACCAGAGGGAGCAACACCCTCAACTTTACCTGCACCCTCGTGAAAACCTAATACCACCTCAAAGTTCTTCAACCCTAAGTCAGGATAGGATTCAGAAATCAAGTCGCGAGTCTTTTTATCTGCCAAGGCACCAGACCAAACACTTTTGCCAGTCCCTCGGTTACCAACAATAAGAGTCCGATCCTTTGAAAGAGCCAAAGAGTGCGTACCGGGAGTATAGATTTCTTCAACCGGCAATGGATCAGCAGCCGCAGCTGAGGCCTTCGGATTTAGCTTCCCTAAAGCTTCACGCAACAATGTAATTTCTTGCTCAGCTGTAGTCATGAGATACCTAAACGCTCAGAAAGGTTATTAATAAACTCACCGAAAGCCCTTTCAACTTGCTCCTCGCCAAACTGTTCAGCATTCTCACCTGGATTAAACTCGTAGTAAGCTTCATCCATAAAAATTGGCCAAGCGTAGTGGGGGGCTGACTGGTCATCCAAATCAAAGCCGAAGGCGTCTACTAATCCTTGGGCTGACTCATCCTCACCAATTTCGTCGTATATATGCTCCGCGAACAACTCGAACGATCTATCTCTAAAACCAATCAATGAGTCATGACTATCAATAGCTTTCGCGTGAACCATCTTTAATTTATAACGCCAATCACTCTCTTGAGTAGCCGTCGACTTAAATCTTGCAAGGTGCGATAAGAAATAACGATACCCCTCCCAAGTTTGGGGAGTATCCACTCCAAAAAACAAAATGTCAGCGCCAAGCCCTTGGATAGTCGCTGCTGTCGACTCATTCAAGCCAGCCCGTGCATCAATGAAGATCACGTCATAGCGCCCACACCTAGACAAATCTTTTATGAGTTCTCTAGTCTTATCTAGGAAACTGCCCTGCCCGTCGCCCCCAAAGGAGTCAGTTTCAAGATAAGCTCTCGAAATTTTCCCTAACACATTCTGAGGATTTCTACGGCAAGCTGCGCCCGCCGCCGGAACGATAGTAATTTTTCCAGGCCACCTTTCAGCAGTACTTTCCGCCACCATACTCGCAATAAAATCATCACCTACTCGACCGCGGCCGCACTCCACGTAGTAGTCAATTGCTCCATATAGAGGTATCTCATGGTTCTCTAGCAGCATCCCACCAATACCTGGAGCTTCAAGATCCAAGTCTATAGCTAGAATTGATTTACCCGCATCGGCAAATTTCTTAGACGCAACAGTAAGCGCCGTTGATCTTCCAACACCACCTTTGTGGCTAGCGAATACTACAACCGGGGGAGCGTCAACGATTGTTGGAAAGATTCCTCGCACCCAGTCACTACCGACAATACGCCGCTCTATGTACCGTGTGTAAAATGACTGCCCCGTTTTAAGAGTGACGAGTTCCCATTCATCCTTATTAGGATCAGCCAAACGAGGGTCATATAGCTCATCAGGGGTTGCGACTATTGGATTTGCTCCATATACGCCTATTCGATTCAAAATCTCGACAGACAGTGAATGCTTTTGCGAGCTTTCCACAACCTCCCGAATTACAAAAGTAAGTAGGCCATCCGCGTCCCGCAGGATTAAGTTCCGCTTAAGAAAATCATCGCCCATGACGTCTATAACAGCTGACGCCAAACTGGGTAGTGCTTCGTCGTAGCGAATAGTACTTTCCATAAGTTATCGCCTCAATCCAGCGGCAAAAATCATATGCGAAGCCTGACTGCGCCAAATTTCGTAAATTTCTGCGGTGGTGGATCCATCAGGTGAATATCTTTGAGCTATATCCCAGCCGAGCATCAAATCCTGCTTTTTTAAAATCTGGTGCATATTAGTTTGTCTGCGCTGATGTAAATGGCGCTTTGCGATGTCAATGAGATTAGGAAAGTGAGAATGGGGGGCATCTTGTCCAGGCAGAATAGTTTGTATGTGATGTTTAATAGCACACTCGGCCGAAAATCCAATCAAGTGTCCTGCGCCATCAAAGCGTTGCGAGGACGCAAGCGCCTCAGCATCGATATAATGCCTCACTGATGCCTGGCCATAATTTTCTGGCATGTTTTTTCCTTGTTCAGTCTTGGTCGGCGTCTACCAACTACTTTACCTATTAATGGTCACACAGAAGCGCCAACGGCCAAACATATTTCCTAAAGCTTACACACTCATGAGCATTGCTCGCCAGTTGAGCCTTCAGAAACCCGTCTTGGAGAATAGAGCTTCATGCCTCATACACCAAGCTTTTGGGTGTTGCGTCTCAGAAGGCCACCGCCTCATTACTGGCCCAGCTCGACTTTTTCCTGCACCAGCACCATGCTCGCCGGCGACGACAAGGGGATGCCCGCCTCGCGCAACCGCCCAAGAATGGTGAACAGCAGGTCACTGCGGGTGCCCGACACCTGCCGTGGCGACGCCACATAACCGCTGACGCCAATCACCATGCCGCTGGCGGTCAAATCCTTGAACGACACCGAGCAGGCCGGCGCATCGAGAATCGACTCGTGCTCGTGGTAGGCCGCCAGCAACAACTCACGCACCTGGGCCGGGTCGGTTTCCAGCGGCAGCGTCAGGGTAATGCCGACCACGCCGAGGGCATTGGCCATGGTCACGTTACGCACGTTCTGCGAAATGAACTGCGAGTTGGGCACGATCACCGTCGAACGGTCGGACATCTGGATTTCGGTGGCGCGCACGTTGATGCGGCGGATATCGCCTTCGACGCCGGCAAGGCTCACCCAGTCGCCCACCTTGACCGGCCGCTCGGTGAGCAGGATCAAGCCGGAAATAAAGTTCTGCACGATCTGCTGCAAACCAAAACCGATACCCACCGACAGCGCACTGACTACCCAGGTCAGGCTGGTCAGGTTGATGCGCAGGGTCGACATCACCAGCATGGCCAGGAACAGGAAGCCCAGGTAGCCGACCAGCGTCACCAGGGAGGCGCGCATGCCAGCATCCATGTCGGTTTCCGGCAGCAGGCGCTCGCTCAGCCAACGCTTGAGCACACGAATGGCAAACCAGCCACCGAACAGCATCGCCAAAGCCAGGAAGATATCGCCCGGCACGATGTTGAGGTTACCCAGCACCTTGCCGCCACTGCCGTCCCAGTCGGCCAGGCTGAGCAACAGCTCGCCGGGGCTGGTGCCCGAAGGCATGAACGCCAGCAACGCGGCGCAGCACAGCAACAGGGTGCGGCCAATGCCGGCGAGGATGGTGCTGGCCTGGGCCTGGTGGCGCTGTTGCAGGCCCAGCGCCGAGGCCAGTGCCAGGCCGCCTGGCTGGCGTGGCGACAGCAGCGTTTCACAGAGGTCGCCGAACACTTTCACCAACAGATAGGCGCAGGTGGTGACCACACTTATCCACAGCAGCTTGGCGGTGAGGAAGTACGCCAGGGTCAGGTAACCGGCCAGCAGCGTCAGCAGAATCAGCGCGACCCACACCACCACCACGAACGGGATCAGCCCCGCCAACCCGGACGGGCGCTCCAGGCCGTGCTTGCGGCGGGTGCGGCGGTAGCCAACCAGCGCCGCGACGAACAACAGCGACACCACCAGCGCAGTCAGGCCGTTGGTGGCCAGGGTCAGCGCCAGGCTGGTGCCGATGACACTGTTGATGCGCTCCTGGGTGAGCAGCACCATCAAAGTCAGGGCCAGGGCCTGCGGGAACCAGCCGAGCGCGCTGGCGACCTCGTCAGGGATCGGCGGCAGGCGCCAGGACGGGCGCTGCAACATCAGCATGGCGCGGCCCAGGCCGGAAATGAAGGCGCTGAACACCACCAAGGTCAGAATATGGTTGGTCAGGCTGGCCACATCGGTGCCCAGCTCGGCGCTGCTTTCGAGCCCCCAGCGCACCAGCGAAACAGCACCGGCGATGGTGCCCAACGTCGCCAGGCTAACCCCCAAGGCCAGGGCGCTGCGGCGCAGGCGGCCATCGGGTACCCAGCGCACCATGGCCTTGGCCAGCAAGCGTTCGAGCAAGCGGCGCAGCAAGGTCCACACCAGCACCGCGGCAATCAAAGCGCTGATGAACAACACCCGGTGCTCGGCGCTGAAGGCACTGGCGACGGCATCGGCAGCCTCGCCACGCAGATCGCGCAGGCGCGCCAGGTCTTCGTCGGTGGGGCGGATCAGGCTCGACCAGAACGCCGGGCTCAGCGGGCTGGCGGCGCGGCTGGTGATTTGCGAGTTGAACAGGCTGCGGCGCAGGTTGACGATCTGCGTGGACAGGTCGCGGGCGGACTGGGTCAGCGTGGCAGCTTCTTTCTGCTCGGCCAGCACAGCGTTTTTCTCATCGCTGAGCTGCTTGCGCTGGCGAGTCAGGGTTTCCGGCTCGTCCGGCTGCTGCGGGCCGAGCACCTTGAGCTGGTCGTCCAGGCGGTCGACATCGGCAGTGCGCTTGGTGGTCAAGGCATCGGCCTGGCGCTGCACCTGCAAGGCCGACTGGCGCAGTTGCGAAAGCAAATCGTCATTGGCGTTGGCGCTGACGCCTTGGCGAATCTGGTCGAGCCGCTCGCTCAACTGCTCAAGGTTTGCGTCCTCGTCGAGCACCTGCTGCTCGGCTACCGCCAGGCGCGATACCGGCGCTGCCGGGTTGGCCCAGGCCGGTAGCGCCAGGCACAGCAACATGGCCAGAATACCCATATAAAATCGGTCAAGACTGACACGCCCCATCGAACATTCCTCTGATGCATCACGACAAAGCGCGAATTCTACGCGCTCCGCACGCTCATCGGGGTGCCGTTTCTCGGGCCAGCAACAGGCGTTTGCGCTCCACGCCCCAGCGGTAGCCGCTGAGTTCGCCATCGCGTCGCACCACGCGGTGGCAGGGGATCGCCACGGCAATGCTATTGGCCGCACAGGCCTTGGCCACGGCGCGCACCGCCTTGGGTGCGCCGATCCGCTGGGCGATGTCGGTGTAGCTCACCCGGCTGCCCGGCGGCACCTCGCGCAGGGCCTGCCAAACGCGCTCCTGGAAGGCGCTGCCCTGCACATCCAGCGGCAGCGACAAGCCCAGCGCCGGCGCCTCGACAAAGCCGATCACCTGGGCCACCCACTGTTCGTACTCGGCATCGCCGCCGAGCAGCGTGGCGTTGGGGAATTTGTCCTGCAACTGGTGCAACAGAGGCTCCGGGGTATCGCCCAGCAGAATCGCGCAAATGCCCCGCTCGCTCTGCGCCACCAGGATCGCGCCAAGGCTGCACTGGCCCAGGGCAAAGCGAATAACCACGCCTTCAGCGCCAGCCCGGAACGCCCGTGGCGGCATACCCAGGCGCTCGCCCGCGCTTTCATAGAAACGGCTGTTGGCGTTGTAGCCAGCCTCGAAGATCGCATCGGTGACGCTCCCGGCGGTGCCTAGCTGCTCCCGCACCCGCCGGGCGCGCAAGGCGTTGCTGTAAGCCTTGGGGGTGAGGCCGGTTTCGGCCTTGAACTGGCGATGCAACTGGAAGGTGCTGACGTTCAATGCAGCCGCCAGTTGCAGCAGGCTCGGCGCCACGTCGCTGGCCTCGATCAAGCGGCAGGCGCGGGCCACCCGATCAATGCGCGTGGCGCTTGCCCAGCAGCGCTTGCAGGCGCGGTATCCGGCGGCCTCAGCTTGGAGGGCATCATTGAAGAACTGCACGTTTGCGCGCTTGGCAAGGCGCGAGGTGCAGGCCGGCTGGCAATACACGCCGGTGGTGCGGACGGCGTAGACGAAGTGCCCGCAGGCCGCTTTGTCACGGGCCTGCACGGCGTGCCAGCGGTCGGCGTCGGTGATGTAGAGGGTCATTGCAGCCACTCCAGGGGCGATGGCAACAGCGTGACAGCAAACCTCGGGGTGTTCACTCCGATTCTTGCGGGCAATTCGAGCGCTGTATCAGTCTGCCGCTGCCTGCAATTTGCCCGTGCGCCGGTAGGCCTGGCGGGCAAAGCACACGAACAACCCGGCCATCAGCGCCAGCGCCATGGGCAGGCCGTGGGGCGCGACATCCATGGCCGCGCCGCTGATCAACGGCCCGACCAGGCTGCCGACACCCCACAGCAGGCCCACGCTGGCGTTGGCCGTGACCAGGTCCTGGCCCCTGAAACGCTGCCCGATCAACACCAGCGCCAAGGTATAGATGCCGCCCGCCACCGCGCCCAATACCACCAGCAATGGCCACAGCAGCCAAGTCATGTGCAGCAGCCAAGGCAAAGCGATGCCAATGCTCATCGCCACCACCCCGCATACCAGGTGCAGCCCGGTGCGCTCAACGCGGTCGGCCAACCAGCCCAGCGGCAGTTGGAACAGCATGTCGCCGGCAAACACCACGGTGACCATCAGCGCCGCCACACCGACGGCAAAACCATGGCTGGTGGCGTAGACCGGCAGCAGCGACAGCGCCACGGCATCGAAGAACGAAAAGAACAGCACCGCCACGCACAAGGCCGGCGCCACGCGGAAGAACCCGGCCAGGCCAAAACTCTTTTCGCCCTCTTCATGCTCGACGTAGTCGTTGGGCACAGTGAACAGGATGCACAGCAGCGCCAGGCCATAACAGGCGGTGACCACGCCGGTCAGCCACGGGCTGTCGGCGCCGAGCAGCGCCAGCAGCGCCGGGCCCAGTACCTGAAAGCCGGTAAAGCTGGTGGCATACAGGGCCATGATCTTGCCGCGATTGTGCTCGGGGCAAAGCTCGTTGACCCACGACTCGCCAAGGATGATCGCGATGCCCATGCCCAGCCCAAGCCCCAGGCGCAGCAGCGCCAGCCACAGCATCGAATCGAATGCCCACTCCAGCAAGGCGATGCTCAGGGTGCACAGGCTGAAGCTGAGCAGGTAGATGACCCGCCGCGTGAGGTGCTTGCAGCAGGCATCGACCATAAACGCCGAAAGCATCATGCCGGCTGCCGGAATGGCCGAAATAACACCGATTTCCAGGGTGCCTGCGCCGGCTTCATGCAGCCGCAGCGACACCAACGGCAGGCTCGCCCCGAGGCTGAACCCCACCACAGACACCGCAAACAACAGGCCCGCCAACAAACGCATGTTCATGTACCGCTCCTTGCTCGCCAACACTGCCGGGTGAATGCCCGGGCCGGCTGGAAAATCCGCTGAATAGATGATCGAACGCAGGCGCCCGCCGTCACGCCGGGATGGCGCGGCACACAGGGGCGCGAATCAGTTCAGGGCAAGGTGTGGCGAGAAGGTGAAGGCAAACAGCACGCTGCGCCGCCGCTTCAGCACCGTGTCGCTCGGCCACGCACGGCGCGCTGTCGGGGCGACAGGCTGGCGGTGTGGACGATGAGCGTGGGGGCGGCGCATTGCAGTGGCTACGCAGGTAAGGGGGAATCGGCACTCTAGGCCAGGGCCCGTCGTCACGTCAATCGCGGCCACAGAGACTTTTGTACAACCCCATATCGATGCCGTCTACGCGGTCAGTGTAGGAGCGGCCTTGTGTCGCGAAAGGGCTGCGAAGCAGCCCCA
>NZ_JABWRG010000113.1:0-15514 GCF_014268825.1 Pseudomonas sp. SWRI51
GGGCTGCGCAGCAGCCCCTGGGGTTTTCAGGGCTGCTGCGCAGCCCAACGCGGGACAAGCCCGCTCGCCACGACTCTTTATCATTTCCCACAGGATTGGGGCCAACCAGCACTGTTGCGGTTGAGCACGGCCTGCGTGGGAGCTGGCGCCAGCCTGCGATGAGGCCGGGACAGGCGCGCGCCGAGCGTCTGCAGGGCCGACAGCCGGCTGGCGGCCACCTTCTTCAGTACTCCCTCCGATCTTGGCTCACTTCCTGCAATACCCGTGAATATCGCCATAAATCCTTCACCCTGGCCGTTCAGGGCGCGCGAAGTACACGAGGAAAACGATGAAGGCAGTCATTCTGGCGGGTGGGCTCGGTACGCGGATCAGCGAAGAGTCGCACCTCAAGCCCAAACCGATGATCGAAATCGGCGGCAAGCCAATTCTTTGGCACATCATGAAGCAGTACTCCGCCCATGGAATCCATGACTTCGTGATCTGCCTTGGCTACAAGGGCTACGCGATCAAGGATTTCTTCGCCAACTACTTCCTGCATACCTCCGATGTCACCTTCGACATGTCCAACAACCGCATGGATGTGCACCAGAACTACAGCGAGCCTTGGCGCGTAACGCTGGTCGACACCGGTGAAGAAACCATGACCGGCGGCCGCCTGCGCCGCGTGGCGCGCTACCTCGAAGGCGAAGAGGCGTTCTGCTTCACCTACGGCGATGGCGTTTCGGACCTGAATATCGCTGCACTGGTGAAGTTTCACCAGGCGCACGGCAGGCTGGCCACAGTGACTGCCGTGCAGCCTCCAGGACGTTATGGCGCGTTGCAGCGCGATGGCGACCAGGTGCTGGGCTTCAGCGAAAAACCCCGTGGTGATGGCGGTTGGATCAACGGTGGCTTCTTCGTGCTGTCGCCCCAGGTGCTGTCCTACATTGCAGATGACGCCACGCCTTGGGAGGCCGAACCGCTTGGGGCGCTGGCCGAGCAGGGGCAGTTGATGTCATTCGAGCACGACGGCTTCTGGCACCCCATGGATACCCTGCGCGACAAGAACCACCTTGAGCACCTGTGGAGCAGCGGGGAGGCGCCATGGAAGCAGTGGGACTGACCCCGGCCTTCTGGGCGGGCAAGCGCGTACTGGTTACCGGCCATACCGGTTTCAAAGGCAGCTGGCTGGTGCTGTGGCTGCAAAGCCTTGGCGCACAGGTCACAGGCTTTGCCCTCGACCCTTCGACCGAACCGAGCCTGTTCGAGCTGGTGCGTGCCGGCGAGGGCATCGATGACCGCCGTGGCGATGTGCGTGACCTGGGTGTGCTGCTTGAACTGATCGCCGAAGTCGAGCCTGAGATCGTCCTGCACCTGGCGGCGCAACCGCTGGTGCGTGAAGGCTACCGCGACCCGTTGGGCACCTATTCGACCAACGTCATGGGCACCTTGAACCTGCTCGAAGCCATCCGCCAGATCGGCGGCGTGCGCGCGTGCGTGGTGGTGACCACCGACAAGGTCTACGCCAACCAGGAATGGCCGTGGCCGTACCGCGAAAACGAAGCACTGGGCGGGCATGACCCGTACAGCAGCAGCAAGGCCTGTTGCGAGATCCTTGCGCAGTCCTATGCGGCCTCGTTCTTCCCCTCGGCACGCCACGCAGAGCACGGCTTGAGCCTTGCCACAGCGCGGGCCGGCAACGTGTTGGGCGGCGGTGATTTTTCGCCCGAGCGGTTGATCCCCGATGTGCTCAAGGCTTGGAGCGCCGGCGAACAGGTGACCCTGCGCATGCCCCAGGCCGTGCGCCCGTGGCAGCATGCGCTGGAGCCGCTGGCCGGCTACCTGCAACTGGCCGCTTCGCTGTACGAACACGGCCAGCGCTATGCCGGCGCCTGGAACTTCGGCCCGGGCGATGACGACATGTGCAGCGTCGGTGATGTGGTTGCGCTGTTGGCGGCACAGTGGCCGCAGGCGCCGGGCATGGTCATCGAGAAAAGCGACATGCATGAGGCCGGCCTGCTGCGCCTGGACAGCTCGCGTGCCCGCGAACTGCTGCACTGGCGCCCGCGCTGGTCGTTGCAGGAGTGCCTGGAGCAGACCCTGGCCTGGCACCTGGCCTGGGCCAAAGGCCTGGACATGCGCGCCGCCACCCTGAACCAGTTGAGCCTCTACCAGGAGTCGATGTGACCGCTGCCGCTGGGCTTGGAGCAGCACTGCGCTTGAGCCTTGAACCGTTGCCGTTTTTCGCAGGTAATCGACATGAATGATTTTGACGTGCACGCGCTACCTATCGAGGGCTTGTGCCTGATTCACCAGAAGGTATTTACCGATCACCGTGGCCGCTTCGCACGGCTGTTCTGTCAGTCGCGGTTGCAGGTGCAGGGCAAACGCTTCGACATTCGCCAGATCAACCACTCGCACACGTTGGGTAAAGGCAGTGTGCGTGGCCTGCATTTCCAGTACGCGCCGCATGCAGAAAGCAAGCTCATCACCTGCGTCGCCGGCGCAGTCTGGGATGTAGCAGTGGACCTGCGCCCTGGCTCGGCGACCTTCCTGCAATGGCATGCAGAGGAGCTGGTAGCCGGTGACGGCCGCAGCTTCTTGATCCCGGCAGGGTTCGCCCACGGGTTTCAGGTGTTAAGCGACGAGGCAGAAATTCTGTACTGCTCGGATGCCGATTACAGCCCCGCATACGAGGCAGGGCTTGGGGCAATGGACGCCGCGCTGGCGATCGCCTGGCCATTGCCGGTTACCAACCTCTCTGCCAAGGATGCGGCTCACCCTGCCATAGATGCAGATTTCGCAGGGGTGCAACTGTGATGGGTTTGCCAGGCAAAGTTCTGGTAACCGGTGCGACGGGCTTTGTCGGCCAGCATTTGGTGGCGGCCCTGCTGGCAGAGGGGGTTCAGGTGCGTGCGGTTGCGCGTTCGCTCGCGCGAGCTCGCACACTGCCTTGGTTCGACCAAGTGGAGTTCGTGGCGGCGGATATCCACGGCGAGGGTTTAGACGTCCAGGCGTTGACCGAGGGCGTCGATGCGCTTGTCCATCTGGCGTGGTCGGGGCTGCCGAACTATCAGCAGGCCTTTCATTACGAGGTCAACCTGCCGGCGGACCTGCAGTTCATTAAACGTGTGGTTGCGGCCGGCGTGGTGCAGGTGATGGTCACCGGAACCTGTTTCGAATATGGCCTTCGCAATGGCCCGCAGAGCGAAACCGACCCGGCACAGCCGGGTACTGCGTATGGGCTGGCAAAAAATACCCTGCGCCTGTTTCTTGAGCATCTTCGCCAAGAAACTCCGTTCACCTTGCAGTGGGTGCGACTGTTCTACCTTTACGGGCCTGGCCAGGCGGCCAACAGCTTGCTGGCAAGTCTGGACCGGGCAATCGACGAAGGTCATACGCACTTTGCCATGTCGGCAGGGGAGCAACTGCGTGACTACCTGCCTGTCGAGCAGGTGGCCAGCCACTTGCGTGCCATTCTGGCCCAGCGCGAGTTTTCCGGCTTGGTCAATTGCTGCAGCGGTGAGCCTGTTTCCGTCCGGGCGTTGGTCGAGAGGCATCTTGCCAGGCGAAGCAGCAAACTGACCCTGCAACTGGGGCATTACCCTTACTCGGCCCATGAGCCCATGGCGTTCTGGGGCAACCCTGAGCGCTTGCAACAACTGACTGGAGAGCGGCATGGCGCGTGAACTGTACCGAGCCCAAGGGCTTCCTGTGTTGCAGAACCGCACCTTCGCCAGTGCCGAGCAAGCCCGCGACTGCGGTAGTGCGGATGTGGTGCTGGTCCAGGATCAAATCAGTGGTCTGGTACACAACCTGGCGTTCGACCCCAGCAAGCTGGTATACGACGCCGACTACCAGAACGAACAGGCTCATTCACCGCACTTTCAGCGCCACCTTGAGGCGGTCGAAGGCATTCTGGCGCAGCACTTCAGAGACGCCAGCCTGGTGGAGGTCGGCTGCGGCAAGGGCTATTTCCTGCAGATGCTGCGCGAGCGTGGATACGCCGTGAAAGGTGTAGACCCTTCCTATGAAGGGCAGGATGACGACGTCATCTGCGCGCCTTTCACCCGCGAGTTGGGAATCCAGGCCGATGGCGTGATCCTGCGCCATGTGCTTGAGCATATTCAGGACCCTTGTGCGTTTCTTGGTGAGATTGCGCAGGCCAACGATGGCGGGCTCATCTACATAGAGGTGCCCTGTTTCGACTGGATCATCGAGCACTGCGCCTGGTTCGACGTGTTCTATGAACACGTCAACTATTTCCGTATGGACGACTTTGCCCGCATGTTCGGTCGCATCGTCGAGAGTGGGCGTCTGTTTGGCGGGCAATACCTGTACGTGGTAGCCGACCTGGCAAGCTTGCGCGCGCCGGTACAGGCATTCACGGCGCTGGAGCTGCCATCTGCATTCACATCGGGTGCCGACATCGCCGTACGCGCGTTGCAGCACCGGCACGGGCAGCGCGTTGCGATCTGGGGTGCATCCTCCAAAGGCGTCATTTATTCGCTGTTCCTGCAGCGTGCCGGGGTGCCGGTCGACTGTGTTGTCGATATCAACCCGGACAAGCAAGGGCGTTTTCTGCCGCTCAGTGGGCAGCAGGTGTTCTCTCCCGCGCAGTTGCTCGACGTGCTGCCCAAAGGGTCGCTGATACTGGTGATGAACTCCAACTATCTGGACGAGATTCGTCATATGACCGGTGGCCACTACACCTATCTCGCTGTCGATGCCGTCGCGGCCTCCTGACCTTTAAGGACTTTCAAAATGCAAGACAACCATCCAAACACCGTCTTTGCCAGTGAGTGCGATGCTGAAATCAGCGCCCAGGCCTCGGACCAGAAGGTCCAGCACCTAGCCCGCGAATTTTTCAACGAGTCGGCCAAGCACAAATACAGCTACCACTTCTCGTGGATGGGGCGCCCGATCATCCAGCTGCCTCAGGATATGATTGCCATGCAGGAGCTGGTGTGGCGCATCAAGCCAGACCTGATCATCGAGTGCGGGATCGCCCATGGTGGCTCGATCCTCTACTACGCCTCCCTGCTGCAACTGCTCGGCCATGGTGAGGTTCTGGGAATCGACGTTGATATTCGCCCGCACAACCGCCAGGCCATCGAAGAGCATCCAATGGCCCACCGCGTCACCATGCTCGAAGGCTCGAGCATTTCGCCGGAGATGGTTGCCAAGGTGAGCAAGCTTGCCGAGGGCAAGAAAGTCATCGTCGTGCTCGACTCCAATCACACCCACGAACATGTTCTGGCCGAGTTGCGCGCCTATGCGCCTTTGACCTCGCTGGACAGCTACTGCGTGGTAATGGACACGGTGGTCGAGGATATGCCTGAAGACGCCTTCCCGGACCGCCCATGGGGCGTAGGCAACAACCCGCGCACTGCGGTTTGGGCCTACCTGAAAGAAACCGAAGATTTTGTCATCGATGCCGCCGTGCACGACAAGCTGTTGATCACCGTGGCCCGTGATGGCTACCTGCGCCGCGTGCGCTGAACCAGACAGGCAGACAACTTCATGCAGGCTCAAGCACAGCACAGCATCGATGCATCGCTCAAGGACCGCCTCACTCTGGTGGTGATAACGCACAATCGTCCGGCGTTCCTGCGCCGCACCTTGCAGTACTACCGCAACTATCCAGCCACCATCCTGGTACTCGATTCGTCGTCAGAAAGCGCAAGTGACATCGCCGGTGATTACCCGGGCGTGGATTATCGCCACCTGCCGCAGTACTCCTTCAGCGGGCTGCAGGACAAGCTTGCCTACGGCGTCACCCAGGTCAAAACGCCGTATATGACGTTCCTGGCGGTCGACGACTTCTTGCTGTGCGATGCCATGAGCCGTTCGGTTGAGTTCCTCGAACAACACCCCGACTACGGCGTCTGTCACGGCTACGGCATGATGTATTTGGCGCGTGGCACCCAGGTCGACTTCCTCAAGCGCGACAACCGGGTGCAGGAAGACTATTGCTCGGAAAACCCAGAGCAGCGTCTGATCGAGTTCATGGGGCAGTTCCTGCCGCCGTTCTACGCCGTGACCCGCACCGACCTGTTGCAGCAGTGGTATGCGCAGCTGCCCCCGGGCACCAGCTTCGAATGGCAGGAAATCGGCCACACCTTCTACCTGCTGGCTAACGCCAAGGCGCGTATCCTGCCGATCCCTTATGCGGTGCGCGAAGTCAATTACGACGGCTCCGAGCACAACAGCAACGTGTTGAACGTGCTCGTGCCGCAGGATGAAAAGTCCCAGAAGGGTCGCGAGACGTTTGCCGCGTTTTTGGCAAGTGTGCCTACTGCGCTGAGCAGCTTGGGTGCCGATGAGGTCAAACGCATCGCCCTGGAGAGCTTCAAGGCTATGGCCGAGGGCCTGCTGTCCGGGCGGGCGCTGAGCGGGTGCATGATCGTGAGCTCGCACTGGGCGCAGCCGCAGGCTGAGCCGGTGCGGGTATTCGGCGAGCGCCAGTTTGTGGAGTTGCCGTTCTACAACAAGCCGATGTTCGACCTGTTGGCTGAATGCGAGTTTCTGATCCACACCATGCCGGCTGGGCGCCAGCAGTTGATCGAGCTTGAGCCGATCCTGCTGCGCCAGTGGCAGCTCATGCAGGTCAATGCCAACGATGATGCGCGCACCCGCCGCAGCCGTTTATGGGAGGCGCTGACGCTGAGCCCGTTCAACCGCGCCGTGGTCGAGCGCCTGCTGGCGTCGCTCCAGGAAGCGGGCGAGGAGGGCGAAGCTGCCCCGCTGCGCGAGTGGTTGCAGCGCCTGGGTACTGTGCCGTGCTATGACAGTCAGGCCCTGCTCGACAGCTTGCCGTCGGGCCGTCTGTTGAAGTGGCTGAACAGCCGTGCTCCTAGCGCCGAACAGGCGCGCGGCGCGGCTGAGCGCCTGGCACAGCATGGCGGCGGGCCGAGCTTTGGCATCCTGCTGCTTGATCTTGCGGCCGACATGGCCAAGCTGCAGGCGACCTTCGACAGCTTGATGAATGGCCATGCCCGGGCCTTCAAAGTGGTGGTACTGACCACCGGCGAGTTACCGGCGGTGACTGGCCCGCAGCAGACCGTGCATTTTGTCAAAGTGACCGAGCAGGACTACGTGCAGCGCATGAACGAGGCGGCGCGGCAGTTGGGCACCGACTGGATCATGCGCGCCGAAAGTGGCGACCGCTTCACCGTCGCCGGCTTGTTGCGCGCGGGCCTGGAGCTGCAAGGCGTCGAAGGCGTGCGCGCGGTGGCCATGGATGAACTGCAAACCCAGCCCGATGGCTCGCTGCGCGAAGTGCTGCGCCCTGGTGTCAACCTGGACTTGCTGCAGAGCGTGCCAGGCCTGATGGCGCGGCACTGGCTGGTGCGCCGCGACCTGTGGCTGGCCAGCGGTGGGTTCGATGCACGCCACCCATTGGCGCTGGAATTCGACCTGCTGCTGCGCCTGATCGGCGAGGGCGGCATGGCCGGGCTTGCGCACCTGGCCGAGCCATTGCTGATCTGCACCGCAGTCGGCAGCGAAAGCCACGACCAGGAACGCGCCGTGCTGGCTAGGCATATTGCCCAGCGCGGTTACACCCCGGCCGTCGGCTCTGCCCGCCCTGGCGTGCTGCAAATCGACTATCGTCACGAAGGCTACCCGCAGGTGTCGATCATCCTGCACTGCCAAGACGACGTCGAGGCACTGCAGGTGACCCTGGTCAGCGTGCTGCAACGCACCCGCTACCAGCATCACGAAATCCTCATCGCCGACAACGCCAGCCACAGCGACGCGTTGCGCGAGTGGCTGGGCACCTTGGCGGCGGCTGGCAAGCGTGTGCGCGTGGTGCGCAGCGAGCAGCCGCTGGCGCCGGCGGCCATGCTCAACCTGGCCATCGCCCAGGCCCAGGGCGAGTATCTGGTGCTGCTCGACAGCACCTGCGAGGTGCTCAATGCCAACTGGCTCGAAGGCTTGCTCAACCAGGCCCGACGCCCTGAAGTCGGGGTGGTCGGCGGCAAGCTGCTCAGTGCCGACGGCAAGATCGCCGAAGCCGGGCTGGTGCTGGCGGGGCCTGCGGGTGTGCGCAGTGCGCTGGGTGGCGAAGGCAAGGATGCTTCGGGCTACATGCAGCGTTTGCATGCCGAGCATAACGTCGCAGCAGTCTCAGGCTGCGTGATGGTGCGCAACGAACTGCTACAGGCGCTTGGCGGCCTGCATGAGCAGGCCGGTGATATCCGCGCAGCCCAGGTCGATCTGTGCCTGCAAGCGGGCGCCGCCGGCTTGATGGTGGTATGGACACCGCAAGCCCAGGCGGTGCGCCATGCACCGGTAGGCGAAAACGCCCTGGCTTGCAGCGTGCTCAGCGAGCACTGGGCGCAGACGCTGCTGCAGGACCCGTGCTACAACGCCAGCCACAGCCGTGACGGGCAGTTGTTCAGCCTGGACCCGGCAGGGCGGGTGGAGTGGCAGGCGCTGATCGGCTGACATCGCCGCGCTGTATATAAAGAGCCCTGGCCGTCTTCTGGTGGCCGGGGCTTTTTGCGCCTGGGGCACTGGCGCCCGGTTGTCGATTCGACAAAAAGAGCGTGACCTGAGAGTCACAGCGGGCATCTTCACTGTATATTGTCGAAACCGGGAACCGCCGCGTCGTACCCGGGCAAGTCGTCAGGGATCGGTCCTCACCGTATCGCCTGGCGTTTTGCTGTTGAGGGCGCGGTGGGTATTTCGCTGTTACTGAATTGGGAAGCCACATGATTGGCCTGAAAAGCATCGCCAGCTACGTGCCGACTGAAGGCGTGGACAACTACGCACAAGGCGCGAAATTCGGCAAAGACCAGGATTTTATCTTTGGCAAAATCGGTTCGACCTTTTTGCCGCGTAAGCAAGCGACTCAGGAAACTTCCGATCTTTGCGTGGAGGCTGCGAAAAACCTGTTCGCTGCCAACCCTGCGCTGGATCCTGCAACTATCGATGTCGTCATTGTCGTTACCCAGAACGGCGACGCCGAAGGCCTGCCGCACACCGCAGCCATCGTTCAGCACAAGCTGGGCCTGAACACCGCCGTTGCCGCGTTCGATATCTCGCTGGGTTGCTCAGGCTATGTGTATGGCCTGTATGCGATGAAAGGTTTCATGGAGGCTGCGGGCCTGAAGAACGGCCTGCTGCTGACCGCTGACCCGTACTCGAAGATCGTCGACCCTGAAGACCGCAACACCACCATGCTGTTTGGTGATGCCGCCACTGCCAGCTGGATGGCCGATGGCGCTGCCTGGCAGTTGGGCAAGTCGTTGTTCGGCAGCGATGGTGGCGGTGCCGAGCACCTGCGTACCACCGATGGCAAGTTCTTCATGAATGGCCGCCAGGTGTACAACTTCGCCCTGGTCAAAGTGCCTGCGCACCTGCAGCAGTTGCTTGAGGCCAGCAACCTCAGCGCTGACGATATCGACCTGTACTGCCTGCACCAGGGCAGCGCGGCCATTGTCGACGCGGTCTCCTCGCGCTTCAAAGAGGGTGAGCAGAAGCCCAAGTTCGTCAAGGACATGGTCGAGACCGGCAATACCGTCTCGTCGAGCATCCCGTTGCTGCTCGAAAAACATGTGCTCGGTTCGAAACACCAGCGCGTTGCGCTCAGCGGTTTTGGCGTAGGGCTGTCGTGGGGCTCGGCGATTCTCGAAAAGTCGCCCGAGTAAGCATGTAATACAGTGCGCCCGATGCCGCTTCCGGCCTCGGGCGTCAGCCGCCGAATCGAACGGCGCATGTTTCAACTACACCCGCTCGAACCCAGATCGCCGTGCAACGCGGCCACCTTGCCTGGGATGCTGTACAAGCCACTTCGCCTACTATTACACGCGCACCTTCGGTATGCAGGGCTGCAAAGCGTCCTATTTCTGCACAACTCTGCCTCTAGGGTCGCGCCTTTAATCTGGCGTCAAGTACCTGATTTCATTGGGCTGGCATGGTGCCAGTAATTTTTTTCGAAAATCAGCTAAAGCAACCCGCCCTGACGACGATAACTATTACGAAGGTTCTCTGTGCCACACCCGGCGAATTGCCAAGGCCGGAAGCCGTAGTACCCAATCCAACGAGGAATTCGTCATGGCTTTGACTGTAAACACCAACACCACCTCCCTGGGCGTTCAGAAGAACCTGAACCGTGCTTCCGATGCACTCAGCACCTCGATGGCTCGTCTGTCCTCCGGCCTGAAAATCAACAGCGCTAAAGACGACGCTGCCGGCCTGCAGATCGCTACCCGTATGACCTCGCAGATCCGCGGTCAGACCATGGCTATCAAAAACGCCAACGACGGTATCTCCATCGCCCAGACCGCTGAAGGCGCGATGCAAGAGCAGACCAACATTCTGCAGCGTATGCGTGAACTGGCAGTCCAGTCGCGAAACGACTCCAACAGCACCGAAGACCGTGACGCTCTGAACAAAGAGTTCGCACAAATGTCCGACGAGCTGACCCGTATCGCCAAGTCGACCCAGCTCAACGGCAAGAACCTGCTGGACGGCAGCGCTGGCACCATGACCTTCCAGGTTGGTTCCAACTCCGGTGCAGACAACCAGATCTCCATCACTCTGGACAGCGGCTTCGACGCTGCAACCCTGAGCGTTGACTCGGCTGCCGTCGCCATCACCGGTTCGGACAGCGTCACTGCCGAAGCGAGCATGAACAAGGCTCTGGACGCCATCGACAAAGCACTGCAGACCATCAACACCACTCGTGCTGACCTGGGTGCTTCGCAGAACCGTCTGACCAGCACCATCAACAACCTGCAAAACATCAACGAAAACGCCGAAACCGCGCGTGGCCGTGTACAGGACACCGACTTCGCTGCTGAAACTGCCCAGCTGACCAAGCAGCAGACCCTGCAGCAAGCTTCGACTTCGGTTCTGGCCCAGGCCAACCAGCTGCCATCCGCTGTACTGAAGCTGCTTCAGTAATCGCTGATGGTAACCGGCGGGGGAGTGCACATTGAGGCGCTTCCCCGCCTTTTCGTTGCGAGGTGGTATAAATGGACATGAGCGTCAAGCTGAACCTGTCCTACCCGGCCGCTCGTTCCGCCGAGCCGGTAGTTGACAAGCCGGTAACGCGACCGGCAGATACGACCCGTGGCAGCGACAACCTTGAACCCAAGGCGGTCAATGCTATCGAAGACAGCAACGATATCGAAAAGGTGAAAAACGCCGTTTCGGATATCGAACAGTTCCTGAGTTCGTCTCGACGAAACCTGGAATTCTCAACGGATGAGGAATCGGGCAAGATCGTAGTCAAGGTCATTGCCAGCGAGACCGGTGAGTTGGTGCGCCAGTTGCCTTCGGAAGAAGCGCTGCGTATTGCTCGGAGTCTCAGCGATGTAAACAGCATTCTGTTCGACGCCAAGGTCTGACCGGCGGCGAATATTCCGTGAGTGAGTCATGTCGGCCCCGCAGGAGTGGGGGTGGCGCGTAAATTGAGAGGGACACAGCAATGGCAGGTATTACTTCGTCCGTAGGTCTCGGCTCCGGCCTTGAGATCGGCAAGATCGTCCAGACGCTGGTAAACGCAGATACGTCGGCAAAAAATGCCCAGATCACGCGTCAGACCAGTAACAACTCTGCGATGATCTCGGGTATCGGCGCGCTACGCAGTGCTCTCACCGCGTTCACTACTGCAATGGGCAAGCTCAACGACAAAACCACTCCATCGTTCAATGCCTATGCGGCAACCTCGGCCAACGAAAGTGTGGTCAAGGTAACTGCCAGCAACAAGGCCGTAGCCGGTACCTATAGTATTGCTGTCGAAAACCTGGCCACCAGTTCCAAGGTTGCCAGTCAGACCTTCGGCAGCAGCACCGACGCAATCGATACTGGCGACATGATCATCGGTGTCGGTAGCACAAGCTACACCGTCAAGGTTGGGAGCGGCGCCACGCTGGAATCGGTCCGCGACCAGATCAACAAAGAACTAGGTGCCAACGGTATCTCTGCCAACATCATCAACGGCAAAGATGGCGCGCGCCTGGTGTTGAACTCGAGCACGACCGGTGCAGGCAACGATATTTCTGTCACTGGTGACATTGACGCGCTGAAAATCGATGGCACTAAATCCATGAGCGAAAACGCTAATGGTGCAGGTTATGTCGAGGGGCAGGCCAAGGATGCCAAGCTGACCATCGATGGTCTGGTGGTCACCAGTGCGACCAACAAGATCGCCGATGCGGTCAGCGGCTTGACTCTGGACCTGACCGGTGCCAGCGCTGGCAGTGGCGGCACGTTCACGCCAACCAAGGTTACGGTTGCAGCTAACAACGATGGCCTGAAAACCTCCGTGCAAAGCTTCGTTGATGCCTACAACACGCTGCAGAAGGCCATCGGTACGCTGACTGCTGTTACCGAAGACGCAGACGGCAACAAGGTGCTTGGCTCGTTGACCAACGACCCTACCACCCGTTCGCTGCTCAATGATGTGCGCAAGGTGTTGGCCGAAGTCGGCGCCGGTGACCGTCTGACCAGCCTGAGCCAGTTGGGTATCAACACCACCAAGACCGGCACCTTGGAGTTCAACAGCGTCAAGTTTGGTGCGGCGATGAACGACAAGAACCTGGGTAGTGAAATTCAGCAGTTGTTCACTGCTGATAACGGCATCATCGCGCGCATGAACAAGGTGATCGAGCCGTATAACGCTACCGATGGTACCTTGGCTACGCGTAAAACCGGCCTGGACAAGATTGCCAAGAACCTCGCGGACCAGAAGCTCGCGCTCGATCGTCGCATCGAGTCGCTGACCACGGCACTGACCAAGCAATATGCGACCCTCGACGCCAACCTGGGCAAGATGAAGGCCCAGGCCAATCAGATCACTTCGATCTTCGAGGCAATTAACGCCCAAGCCAAGAAATCCTGATAGGCTTTGAGGCGCCAAAAGCCCGGCGATGCCTTCTTGGTATCCCGGGCTTTTTTGTTTTTCTCTAAAGTTTTTTGACGTGTTGGCGATACAAAGGCTGTAAGCAACCATTTTCGCTGCAACGAGGTAGATTCATGAACCCGATGTTGGCCCTTCGGCAATACCAGAAAGTCAACGGCGCGGCGCAGACTTCCGAGGCCAGTCCGCACCGTCTGGTGCAAATGCTCATGCAGGGCGGCCTGGATCGTCTGGCCCAGGCCAAAGGTGCAATCGCGCGTAAGGACGTGGCTCAGAAGGGCGTCCTGCTCGGTAAGGCCATCGATATCATTGGCGGCCTGCGCGAAGGGCTGGACCTGGAAAACCACGCCGACTCCCTGGCAGACCTGGACAGCCTCTACACTTACATGAGCCGGCGCCTGATCGAGGCCAACGCCAAGGGCGACCCCGAGATCATCGATGAAGTGGCGCGCCTGCTGATTACCGTGAAGGAAGGTTGGGACGCGATCCCCGACCCACAGCAGGTACCGTGACCCGGGAGGTGACATGAGCGAGGTGATCGAGCGTATCGAGCAAACCCGTGACGCCCTGCTGGCTGCGCTGAGCAACCGCGACTGGGATGCTGTGGGCGAACTCGACCTGGAATGCCGTATATGCGTCGACGATGTGCTGGCCGAAGCCGGCAGCAACGAGGCGGGGGTACGGGCAAGCCTTGAGGAATTACTGGCGGTTTACCGGCAGTTGATTGAGGTTGCCAGCGGCGAGCGTCAATCAATAGTCGACGAGATGACGCAGATACGTCAGGCAAAAAGCGCGGCGAAGGTATACCATCTGTTCAGCTGACCACGAATAACACTAGAAAAAGCGCGCCATTAAATTGACTGCGCGCTCTTTTTTGACTTAACTAGTGGCTGTATCCGAATTTCAGACGTCCGAACACTGACCATTCAGTCGAATGATGTCGAGCACGCCCCAGGGGCGCCGAGATGACTAGGGAAGTTGCTATTGCATGTGGCGTGAAACCAAGATTCTCCTGATCGATGACGACAGCCCCCGCCGCCGCGATCTGGCGGTGGTCCTGAATTTCCTTGGCGAAGAAAACCTGCCCTGCTCCAGTGATAACTGGCAGCAAGCGGTTGAATCTTTGTCTTCGAGTCGTGAAGTGCTGTGTGTGCTCATCGGGGCCGTCAACGCTCCGGGCAGTGTGCTCGGGCTGCTTAAGACAGTGGCTGGCTGGGATGAGTTCCTTCCTGTGCTGTTCTTGGGTGAAAATTCTTCGGCCGAGTTCCCCGAAGACCTTCGCCGTCGCGTGCTTTCCAGCCTCGAGATGCCGCCGAGCTACAGCCAGTTGCTCGATTCGCTGCACCGTGCCCAGGTCTATCGCGAGATGTACGACCAGGCCCGTGAGCGCGGTCGCCAGCGCGAGCCCAACCTGTTCCGCAGCCTGGTAGGCACCAGCCGTGCCATCCAGCATGTGCGGCAGATGATGCAGCAGGTGGCCGACACTGACGCCAGCGTGCTCATTCTGGGTGAGTCCGGTACCGGCAAGGAGGTGGTGGCGCGCAACCTGCACTACCACTCCAAGCGCCGTGAAGCGCCGTTCGTGCCGGTCAACTGCGGGGCCATCCCTGCCGAGCTGCTCGAAAGCGAACTGTTCGGCCATGAGAAAGGCGCCTTCACCGGCGCCATCACCAGCCGTGCCGGGCGTTTCGAGCTGGCCAATGGCGGCACGCTGTTCCTCGACGAAATCGGTGACATGCCGCTGCCGATGCAGGTCAAGCTGCTGCGTGTGCTGCAGGAACGTACATTCGAACGCGTGGGTAGCAACAAGACCCAGAGCATCGATGTACGCATTATTGCGGCCACCCACAAGAACCTCGAGAACATGATCGAGGACGGCACTTTCCGCGAAGACCTTTACTACCGCCTGAACGTCTTCCCCATCGAGATGGCCCCGCTGCGCGAGCGCGTCGAGGACATTCCGCTGCTGATGAACGAGCTAATTTCGCGCATGGAGCATGAGAAGCGTGGCTCGATCCGCTTCAACTCAGCCTCGATCATGTCGCTGTGCCGCCACGGCTGGCCGGGTAACGTGCGTGAATTGGCCAACCTGGTGGAGCGCATGGCGATCATGCACCCCTATGGAGTGATTGGCGTATCAGAGCTGCCGAAGAAATTCCGCTATGTCGATGATGAAGACGAGCAGTTGGTCGACAGCCTGCGCAGCGACCTCGAAGAGCGCGTTGCCATCAACGGCCACACGCCGAACTTCGCCAACCAGGCCATGCTGCCGCCTGAAGGTCTTGACCTGAAGGATTACCTCGGTGGCCTTGAGCAGGGCCTGATCCAGCAGGCGCTGGATGATGCCAACGGCATTGTTGCCCGCGCTGCCGAACGCCTGCGCATCCGCCGCACCACGCTGGTGGAAAAGATGCGCAAGTACGGCATGAGCCGCCAGGGTGGCGAGGAACAGGCAGAAGATTGACCCAGCAAGGGCCGCTTGGCGGCCCTTGCTGGCGGTCCCGCCCTCAGTTTTCTACAAGCCTGTTCTGGCCCTATCGCAGGCTGGCGCCAGCTCCCACGGAATGTGGCTTGTCGCTATCTCGGTGCCGTTTTACGCGGTCAGTGTAGGAGCGGCCTTGTGTCGCGATGGGCTGCGAAGCAGCCCCAGCGATTCTGGTG
>NZ_JABWRG010000114.1:0-15449 GCF_014268825.1 Pseudomonas sp. SWRI51
CCGCAGTTTCTACAGCGGCGGTCAGCAAACCCATGAACAGTGTGGCGATGACCGCCTGCACCTGATCGGCGATGGTGAGCATCTATTCGCCCTGAACCGCATCGCGCAAGGCATCGCCAAGACCACCCTGCTCGGCTGCGACGGCCAGGGCAGCGTGCGTATCGAGGTCGATGACTCTGTGCGTAAACGCCTGTATACCGCCCATGGCGCCGAGCAGAAAGGCGATGAAAAAACGCCGTTCGGCTACACCGGCCTGCGCCGCGAGCCGCTGACCGGCTGGTACATCCCCAACGGCTACCGCCCCTACGACCCGCTGCTGATGTGTTTCCTCAGCCCCGACAGCGAAAGCCCGTTCGGGCGTGGCGGCATCAACCCCTACGCCTACTGCGCCGGCGACCCCGTCAACCGCATCGACCCGGACGGCCACAGTTGGGTCACCTGGGCCGTGGCCGGGCTCGGCCTGGCAATCGGGACGGTGGTCACCGTGGCAAGCTTCGGCTCGCTCGGCGTGGTCCTGGCCGCAGGCCTCAGCGGGCTGACCGCAAGCGGCATGCTGGCAATCAGCAGTTCGGCCCTCAGTGCCATTTCGATCGGCACAGGCATTGCCGCGCTGGGGCTTGAGATCGACGGCAAGCACCAGACGGCCGCCAGCGTGCTGGGCTGGATTTCTCTAGGCACAGGCCTTGCCAGCGCCGCTGCAGCCATTGCTCCCAAGCTCACCACGGCAGTGGTCAACCTGCGCAACTCAGCCGGCCGGGCGGCCAGCAAGCTGGAGCCATTCAAGCCCTATCACATCGGCCCAGGCGGCAAAACGCGCCCGGCCAGCGTGCTGTTTGGCGCAAACGCCGGGGCTGAGGACGTCGCCTTTGTACCCGACCTGTTTGCCGAGGGGCATGCGGCATTGGTGACGCACGGGCACCCGCTGGGCATGCTGATGAATGCGCAAGGGGTGGCTGACGATGCAGTGCGCATCGCCCAGGACATCATCGCCCCCAGGCTTGCGCAGATGGGCTACCCGGAAGGCAAGAAATTCATCCTGGTCGCCTGCTGGGGCGGCAAGAGTGGCGCCGCGCAGAGCATCGCCAATGAACTGGGGCGCCCCGTCGAAGCCTTTGGCGAGAAAGTGTTCATCAAGGGGCTGGCCTCATTGCAAATGCCGCGCGCTTCTCACAACTCACTGGCCGGCAACAATGTGCCGATCTACAAAGCATCGCTGTGGACGCGGATGTTCGGCAAGCCATGCTTCACCGAGACCTCCAAATACCGCATAGCCAAGCCGAAACTGTACATGCCGCAATAAAACAGCCCCTGATCGACGTTGCGCCAGCGGGCGTCGATCAGGGGCTGGACCCGCTACCAGACAACCTGACTGTTGTCGAGATATGGCGCCAGCAGTCCTTTGCGTATACTGCACCCTATGTTTGCCCACACTGCTCTACGCCAGCGCTGCGCCAAATGGCTCATCGCAACCGGACTCTTCCTGATGCTCGGTGCCTGTGTTGAAAAACCCAGCACCCTAGAACGCGTCAAGGAGGACGGCGTATTGCGCGTAATTACCCGCAACAGCCCGGCCACCTACTTCCAGGACCGCAACGGCGAAACTGGTTTTGAGTACGAGTTAGTCAAGCGTTTCGCCGACGATCTAGGCGTCAAGCTGCAAATCGAAACGGCAGACAACCTTGATGACCTGTTCGGCCAATTGGGCCAACCCTCAGGCCCGGTGCTGGCCGCAGCGGGGCTTGTCAGCAGCGAACGGCGCGCCGCACAGGTGAAATTTTCCCACCCTTACCTCGAAGTGACGCCGCAGGTCATCTACCGCAATGGCCGCTCCCGCCCCACCGAAGCGAAAGGTTTGGTAGGCAAAAAGATCATGGTGCTCAAGGGCAGCAGCCACGCCGACCAGTTGGCCGAGTTGAAAAAGAAATTCCCGACCCTTGAATACGAAGAGTCTGACGCAGTCGAGGTGGTCGACCTGCTGCGCATGGTCGATGAGGGGCAAATCGACCTGACCCTGGTCGACTCCAACGAACTGGCCATGAACCAGGTGTACTTCCCGAACGTACGTGTGGCCTTCGACCTGGGCGACGCCCGCGACCAGCGTTGGGCGGTGGCACCGGGCGAAGACAACAGCCTGCTCAACGAAATCAACGAATTTATCGACAAGTCCCAGAAAAACGGCACCTTGCAGCGCCTGAAAGACCGTTACTACGGGCATGTCGATGTACTGGGTTATGTCGGTGCCTACACCTTTGCCCAGCACCTGCAGCAGCGCCTGCCCAAGTACGAGAAGCACTTCAAGAGTTACGCCAAGGTCGAGCAGATCGACTGGCGCTTGTTGGCCGCCATCGGCTATCAGGAGTCGATGTGGCAGCCCGAGGTCACCTCCAAGACCGGCGTACGCGGCCTGATGATGCTGACCCAGCGCACTGCCCAGGCCATGGGCGTGTCCAACCGTCTCGACCCGCGCCAGAGCATCATGGGCGGTGCCAAGTACTTCATGCTGGTCAAGGAACAACTGGACGACAGCATCCAGGAGCCGGACCGCACCTGGTTCGCCCTGGCGGCCTATAACGTCGGCAGCGGCCACCTGGAAGATGCCCGTACCCTGGCCAAGCGCGAGAAGCTCGACCCGAACAAGTGGCTGGACGTCAAGAAAATGCTGCCGCGCCTGTCGCAGAAGCAGTGGTACAGCAAGACTAAATACGGCTATGCCCGTGGCGGTGAGCCTGTGCATTTCGTCGCCAACATCCGTCGCTACTACGACATCCTGACCTGGGTGACGCAGCCACAGCTCGAAGGCCAGGTAGCCGAAGGTAACCTGCATGTGCCGGCGGTGAACAAAGACAAACCGGCGGAACAGACCCCGGCCATGTAGCGCCGTGCCCGGCAGGGCGCCACAAGCGATATGTACTGCACCGGGCACCACCGGCACAGCCAACCTCGGCGCTCCTAATACAACGGAGCGCCACCCCATGCCTCTCACCCAGAGCCAGGCAGACGACCAGCAAGCCCTGCAGGCCCTCGCGCTGGAGATTGCCGCACACTGCCCCGACATGCGCCAGCAGGCAAGGCAGATCGCACGGCAGATTCTCGACCAGCACAGCCTGGGCACGCAGGACCCGGATCATGTCTACCTGAACAGCTTCGACAACGCCTCCACCAGCCCGCGCACCTTCAGCGGCTGGCAGCACCATGAAAAGCCGTTCCAATCGCTTACCCTGCCCCAGCTGGTGATGCACCGCTTTGACGCCCAAAGCGCCGACAACGCCGACTTGCTCAGTTACCGTACCGGGTTCTACAGCGACGGCCTGGAAAAGGACCTATACGACGAGCACAACGAGGTAGCGCTGGATCCGCGCCAGGTACTCGAGTACTTCTGGCAGATCGACTTCAGCCAGCAGTTCAAGGCGAACATGGAGCAATTCTGGCTCAAGCATCACGATGACTTTCGCACCTTGGCCAAGGCGATGTTCCTGAGCAAGGCTTTGGAAGCGTGCAAAGACCACCCTGGTAGCGCACTGGCCAGCAGCGCGGCAGTGGCTGCCCAAGCGCTGGTCGGCGGCCACTATTGGCCACCCACCCTTGCACAACTGCGTGAGCTGGTACCACCTGGCCCCGGCGTGCGCCTATGCACCTTTGACATAGGCGGGCACGTGGCCACTGACATTTTGCGCATCGAGCTGCAAAGCGGCGCGCTGATGCTCTATATGCCCGGTGAAACTGACGGATTGCAGCTGTTCGAAAACAAGGCGGCGCTGTATCTGTGGGTGCTCAACCACAACAATCATGCCGACAATCGCGCCCGCTTCGCCAGCCACTTCGCCCTGCCAGAGCGCGGCGAGCGCGACAGCGCCATCGGCCTGAACCACCTGATCGACCTGCTGTACGAAGGGTGGGGCAGAGGCGATTACTCAGCCATCAACCAGCATGACCACACCATCGGCGAAGACGCCTTCAGCTGGCTGCGCGACAAGGCCCGCCAGCGCATGCAGGACGATGCCCAGTGGGTACTGCATTCCAATGAAGACCTGCGCAAACAACTGTGGATCGGCTACCTGAAAGCGTTCGGCACGGTGTTCGGGCCAATGGCAGCGGTGGACTGGCACGTGGCACTGGCAGTGGTTGGCGCAGGTATGGCAGAGATGGGCCTGAACGTCGACCAGGCGCTCAACGGCCGCACCACCGCTGAACGCCAACAAGGCGTAAGCGGTGCGATCATCGCCGGCATCAACGTGCTGTTCAATGCAGACTTGCTGCACGGAGCCGTCGTAGGCGAGGCGGGTGAAATCGGTGCGCACGAAAGCGCGCCAGAACATGTCGAGAACCCCGAACCCGAACACTCAGGCGCTCAAGCAAGTACCGCGCAGATCGATGAATGGGTGCCGCAACCGCTGCGCCCGCTAAACCCGCTCGATCCGCTGGATGGATTTGAAAGCAACGTGATCCTTACTGGCGAACCCGGCAGCGGCACGCTGGCCGGCATCTACTCCCAGCAGCAAAAATTTTATGTGGAGATCGATGGACAGGCGTACCAGGTGCGCCATGTGGTCGAACTGAAAACCTGGGTGATCGTCGACCCCGAAAATGAGTTTTCGTGGGCGACCGCCCAAACCATTCGCCTGGACAGCCAAGGCCAGTGGCAACTGGTCGAGCGCATGGGGCTGGACGGCGGTTGGCCGTTGAAGACTCTGAAAATCTTCGGTCGAAAACCCTCAGGCCCACAACTGCCAACCCTTGCGCCAAACGTCTACGAGATTGCGCAACCTTCCCGCGCTTTGCTGCACTCGGTATCGGACGATGCGCTCTCCGGCCAGCTCGCCAGTTTAGACGAAGACGATGCCGTAAGCGCCGAGCAGGAGTTTCGCAACCGCCGCGACCAATTGGCCGCCGACGCGGCCAGCGGCCTGGCCTCGGCGCAGTTGCCAGCAAGGCCGAACGTTCCTGAACTGAGCCCCAACACCAGCCCCAAACAGTTGCTGCGCGCCATCTACGCCAATAGCGACGGCCTGGTCATTGGCGAAGCTCACAGCGCCATCGGCAGCAAGCGCTTGTTGATCGACAACATGCGTGAGCTGCGCAAACTGAACGTGAAGACGCTGTACATGGAGCACTACCAAACCGACTTCCAGCAGCCCGACCTGGACACTTTCAACCGCACAGGCAAGCTAAGTGAGGCGCTGGACGCCTATATCAGCAGCCAGGACCGCGGGCATTTCACCGACCCTACAGGGCGTTACAACTTCCGCCAGGTGCTGATCAAGGCGCAGCAGCAAGGCCTGCGTATCCAGTCCATAGACTGCATGGCCAGTTACCGGCAAGCCTGGTTGGACGTCCCGCCGCCGCTGGCGCGGACCCGGATGATGAACTTCTACGCCGGGCTGATCATCGACGCCGACCAGGCGCTGCACGGGGCGGGTAAATGGGTGGCACTGGTGGGTAACACCCACGCCAACAGCTTCGAAGGGGTGCCGGGTATCAGTGAACTGCAAGGTGCCATCGGCCTGCGCGTAGAAGACGTTGCCATCGGCCAGCCTGATACCGTCGAGGTCGACCCAGGCCTGGATGTTATCGAAAGACGTATCACTCGCCATGTCAAGAGCGACCTGCGCCTGCGGGCGGCGGTCAAGCCTGCGAGTGCCACCGCGCCGGACCTGCAGAGCAACCTGAGACGGCCCGGAGACTATGCCATCGAGGAGCAGGCCGATGGCGAGCGCTACCTGGTCAACCGCAGCAGGGATGGCAGCCTGCGCCGCACGCAGATAAAACGCGACGGCCGCTACCTGTATATAGAACGCCCAGACTGGCCTGACCTGCATGGCCGCCGGTTCGCTGAGCTTTCCGAGCTGTACACGCTGCTGGCGCTGCGGGGGATGAGCCATATCGTGCGGTAAGGAGCAGGAGGTGGCGCTGGCGCGGTCTGTGTACAGATTCCAGCTTTTTTACAAGGCCTGCGCCGCCCTCATCGCACGCGGTCGCCGGCTCCCACACGAATCTTGGCCAGACCTCCATACTGCGGCTGTGCGCCGACTCTGTAGGAGCGGCCTTGTGTCGCGAAAGGGCTGTGAAGCAGCCCCAGGATCTTAGCACCCACCAGAATCGCTGGGGCTGCTCCGCAGCCCTTTCGCGACACAAGGCCGCTCCTACACTGACCGTGTAGACGGCATCGATTGGGGATGGGCGAGCTCTGTGGGAGCTGGCGCCAGCCTGCGATGAGGCCCGAGCAGGCAGTGCAATCGCTTGGGCTAAGCGCCTTTGGCCCGGCGCGCCTTGAAGAACTCGCTGAGAATCGCCCCGCACTCCTGCGCCAGCACCCCGCCCTCGACCACCACCCGGTGGTTCAAGAAGCCCTGGCCGAAAAACTGCCCCTGGCTCTGCACAACCCCAGCCTTGGGTTCAAGCGCACCAAACACCACCCGCGCAACCCGCGAATGCACGATCAGCCCCGCGCACATGCTGCACGGCTCAAGCGTGACATACAGCGTGCTGCCCGGCAGCCGGTAATTGCTGGCTGCCTGGGCCGCTGCGCGAATCGCCACCATTTCAGCATGGGCGCTGGGGTCGCTGTCCAGGATCGGCCGATTGAAGCCCTGCCCCAGCACCTGGCCATGCTGCACCAGCACCGCCCCCACCGGGACCTCACCCCGTGCAGCGCCTTGCGCCGCAAGTTCCAGTGCCATGTGCATGAATTCCTGATCGCGGCTGCGATCGATGATCAGCGGGCGCATCACACCACCGCAATCGCGGCCATCAGGCCGGTTTCCATGTGGTCGATGACATGGCAGTGGAACATCCAGGTGCCTGGGTTATCAGCCACCAGCGCCACTTGGGCACGCTCGTTCTTGCCCAGCAGGTAGGTGTCGGTGAACCACGGTTCGACGATCTTGTGGCGATTGGACGCGATCACCTTGAAGCTCATGCCATGCAGGTGGATCGGGTGCTGGTACTGGGTCATGTTCTTCAGCTCGAAGATGTAGCTGTTGCCGCGCTTGAGCGTGGCAATGGGCCGGTCAGCGCAGGTCTTGTCGGTGATGTCCCAGGCCTGGCCGTTGATCTGCCACAGGCTCGGCGGCTTGCCGTTGTCGGTATTCACCGACACCTTGCCGACCCATTCGAAATTGAAGTTCAGCTTCTCGGCGTTTTCCAGGTCCGGCTCGGCGATAGGGTTGGCCGGCAACGCCTTGGGCCAGTCGCCAGGCGCATCCTGGCTAGGTACCGAGCGCAGGGTGCCCAGGCGCACGAAACCATCACGCAGCGAAACCTCTTCACCCGCCTGTGGAATGCGGATCGCCAGGCAAATGCGCATGCCCGGCCCGAGCCAGTAATCATCGTCCAGCGGGCGCGGGGTGACCGGGTTGCCGTCCAGCGCGTAGATCATCGCCTCGCAGTTGCCCTTGAGGTTGATGCGGTAGGTCCAGGTGTTGTCCAGGTTCAGCAGGCGCACACGCACCACCTGCCCGGCGGGCAACTCGGTGACCGAATCGGCCTGGCCGTTGATGGTGATCAAGCGGCCTGCCGTGCCGTTGCGTGCAGCTTCACGCGGGATGCTGAACGGCAGCCAGGCGCCCTGCTCATCGACGTGCCAGTTTTTCAGGCTGAGGGTGCGCTCATGGTTGAAGCCGGTGGGCTCGCGCTCCTCGACGATCAGCGGGCCGACCAGGCCACGGCCCAGTTCTTCGGAGCTGCTGACGTGCGGGTGATACCAGTAGCTGCCGGCGTCCGGCACCCGGAACTTGTAGTCGAAATATTCGCCCGGCTTGACCGGCAACTGGGACACATAAGGCACGCCGTCCATTTCCAGCGGCAGGCGGATGCCGTGCCAATGAATGGTGGTTTCAACCGGCAAGTGGTTGATGAACCGCACGCGCAGCCAGGTGCCCTGGCGCACTCGCAACTCGGTGCCCGGCGCCGAAGGGCCAAAAGCCCAGGCCTGGGTCTTGAAGCCCGCAACCAGCTCGACATCCAGCGGGGCGGCGATCAGCTCGTAGTCATGCCCGGCGTTGTCGTCTTCGACCTTGCCCAGCCAGTAACGCGCCGCGCCACCAGCGCCAAGGCCTACCACCACCAAGCCGGTCAGGCCTTGGAGCATTTGTCGACGGGTAAAGGACATCGCTGCGGGTACCTCGTGTTCTGCGCAAGCAAACTGCCAGCATCTGCCGACAATGAAGGGCGAATACGATACACCTGCATTTGCGAAATTTTAAGTGAAGTCTTGCCGCAGGGGCGCCGCACCACGGCATGCTTGCCCAAACCATGGCGCGCTGTTTAAGTGACGTCATTCAATGACCCGAACGAGCGAAGCGCCATGGGGCGAAACAATCACCTGCTTGGCCTTGCGCTACTCCCGGCCGCGGCACTGTTACTGGTGCCGAAGATTATCCTGATCAGTTACTTTTCAAGCCGTTGGGTCGACACCGACGCTGCCAGTATCGCCCTGTACCTGCTGCAAGACCTGCTGCTGGCAGCTTTGGTGTATGTGCTGGGCGTCAGCCTGCTACCACGCTACAAAGTCGCATTCTGGCTGCTGAGCGCGCTGGCAGGCGCGCTGCTGCTCTTGCTGCTGATCGACATGCGTGTGCGTGAGCTGTGGCTCAAGCCGCTGGACCTCACCCTGGTCGCCTACAGCCTGCAGCATGCGAGCAACCTGACGTCTGGCGCACAGGTGTTTTTCAACCAACTGGCCGGCTTCGGTTTTACCTTCCGCTTCATAGTCTTCGTACTATTTCTGGCGTATCTGGCAACCTGGGCGCTGGTGGGGCTGGCAAGCTACCGGGCCCTCAGAACCCCAGCCAAGCCGCTGGCAACCCGCAGCACGTTGGCGCTCGCGGCAGGTGCCGCCTTGCTGCTGGGCGCCCCCTTTGCCAACGATGCCCGCTATCACCTCAACCAGAACATCGTCACCAGCCCGCTGATCAATGCACTGCGCAGCGCCGGCCTGAACAACACTGCCCGGCAGCCCAACCTGCTGCCCTTCGAACAACCCGCCTACCCGATATCCGCGATCAACGCCCTGCCCCGCCCAGAACCTACGCCGCCTTTCACCAACCTGGTGTTCATCGTGATGGAGTCGGTGCGCTGGAACAGCACCTTTGCCGAGGGTGCGGACACTGACGCGCGCTACCCCACACTCGCCCGGCTGGCCCGCGAAGGCATGCTGAGCAAGGCCTATGTGACCGTGCCACATTCTTCCAAAGGGTACTTTTCGATTTTCACCGGGCTGCATGCGTTTCCCGGCGTTGAAATCAAGGAAGCCATGCCGCTGTATCAACCCGGCGTGATCCATGAACTCAAACAACAGCGAAACATGGAGGCCGTGGCCTTCAGCTCGTTGTTTCTGCAATTTGAAAACATGGACGGTTTTCTAAGTTCGATCGGGGTTTCCAAGGCGTATTCGGTCGCCGACATGTCGCCTGCCCTTGCGCAAGGCAACAGCAGTTTCGGCGCAAGCGACGAACAGCTGTTTCTACCCAGCATTCCTTACCTGAAGGCCATACGGCAAAGCGGCAAAGGGTTTATTGCCTTGTACTTCCCAAGCGCCGCCCACTACCCGTACGACTGCCCAGGCAAGCGCGTGCCGCGTAACCAGTTGGACAAGTACGAGGCCTGTATCGAAACCACCGACGCCTTGATCGGGCAAATGCTGGAAGGGTTCGACAAAAATGGCCTGCTGGACGCGACCCTGTTCGTATTGGTGGGCGACCATGGCGAGTCGTTCGGCGAACATGGGTTGTTCATCCACAACTCCTCGATGTACGAGGAGGAAGTCACGGTGCCGCTAATATTCTGGGCCAAGGGGCAGCCATTACCCAAACCGGCCTCGACCACCAGCCAGCAAACCGATATCGCCCCCACCGTCGCGGACTTCTTCGGCGTCCACAATGCCTCGTTCCAGGTGCAGGGCATCAGCTTGCTCAGGCCCCACGGCAAGCGCGCTTTCTATATGTCGACGTTTTTCGATCAACTGTCGTCGGCGCTGGTGGAGCACCCGTACAAGTACATTTACGACTTCAGCCCGGACACATTGGTCAAATACAACCTCGACCAGGACCCGCAGGAAACCAACCCGCAACAGGTAACGGGGGACGAATTCACCGCGACCAGGAACCGGCTGTTGTCCTATGACGCCTACCAAAAGGCGTTCTTCGAGCAGGACCGACAGCAACCGCAATAACGGCCGCTGCCCGGGCAACCGAGCCCGTCAGGGCTTGAGGGAGTTGAGGATCGAGCGGTAGCTGGCCGCGAGAATTTCATCTGCCAGTGGTGAGTCGTCCGGGCATGCCCGCGACATCACGATGGCGCCCATCGCCTGGGCCATGATCGACAGCGACTTGGCCCGCACCTGCCCTGCCTGCTCGGCAGTCAGGTCCTTGGCCCCGTGCAACACCTTCAGTTGCGCCTCTATGCCGGCCGCAAACATCGCACGCACTTCATCTTCCTTGCGCGCCGCATCCGCACACAACGCCGCCAAGGTGCAGCCGCTTGCGCGGTTATCGCGATGCTCGCGCGAGAGGTAGACCTGCAAAAACGCTTCAATCGACGCGCCAGCGGTCAGCGCGGCCGACTGCGCCATGCCGCATGCCGATGATTCGGCCATCAGATCGGCTTTTGAGCGGAAATGCTTGTAGAACCCACCTTGAGTGAAGCCTGCGGCCGCCATCAGGTCGGCGATGCCCACACCGTCGTAGCCACGCTCGCGAAACAGCGTGGAGGCGGTTTCAACGATATGCGCGCGGTTGGCCTGGGCCTGCTGCTTGGTGACTTTCATGGTTTGCCCACCCGTTGTGAATCTGCGCCGAAGTATACATTGATGTCACACAACATCAAAACGTTGACTTTTTTAGAGTTCGGTCGCAATCATTAGCGCCATTCCAACACCCCACGCTGTCAATCCACGGAGATTCACCATGACTACGCTGCCAACCGTCCTGATCACCGGCGCCTCCAGCGGCATCGGCGCCACCTACGCCAAACGCTTTGCCGCCCGCGGTCACGACCTGGTGCTGGTTGCCCGCGATCAGCAGCGCCTGGACCCCCTGGCAGCGCAACTGCGTGAGCAGCACGGCATCACGGTGGACGTGCTGCAAGCCGACCTCACCAACGCCAACGACCTCAGCGCCGTCGAAGCCCGCCTGCGCGACGACGCGCACATTGGCGTGCTGATCAACAACGCAGGGCTGGCGCAATCCGGCGCCTTCGTCGAGCAAAGCGCCGAAGCCATCGACCGGCTTGTCGCGCTCAACGTGGTCGCCCTGACGCGCCTCGCCGCTGCCGCCGCGCCGCGCTTTGCCCAGGCAGGCGCCGGCTCGATCGTCAACATAGGGTCGGTGGTGGGCTTTGCCCCGGAGTTCGGCATGTCGATCTACGGTGCCTCGAAAGCCTTCGTATTGTTCCTGTCCCAAGGCCTGCAAGTGGAGCTGGCGGCAAAAGGCGTCTATGTCCAGGCCGTGCTGCCAGCAGCCACCCGCACCGAAATCTGGGAGCGTGCAGGCATCGACGTCAACAGCTTGAGCGAAGTGATGGACGTCAACGAGCTGGTCGACGCCGCACTGATCGGCTACGACCGCCGCGAGCCCGTGACCATTCCGCCCCTGCATGCCGAACCACGCTGGGCGGCTTTGGACCAGGCCCGCCAAGGCGTGCTGTCCGACATCCGCCAGGCCCACGCCGCCGAGCGCTACCAGCCGCAGGCCTGAGCCTGCTCTTACCCGCCGCAACCGGAACCCGCTCGCAATGAAAGCATTCACCTTCAAACGCTACGGCAAAGCGCCAGGTCTGGGGTTCGAGCAACTGCCCCGCCCCACGCTTGAGCCTGACCAACTGCTGGTGCAGGTTCACGCCGCAGGCATAAACCCCATCGACAACATGATTCCGACCGGCATGTTCAAACTGGTCCTGAAATACCGCCTGCCGGCGATCCTGGGTAGTGACGTGGCTGGGGTGGTAACCGAGGTAGGCAGTGCAGTAACGCGCTTCAAGGTGGGGGATGCGATCTACGCCAGCCTGTTCGATCGCGGCACCGGCACCCTCGCCGAGTTTGTCGCGGTGCCCGAGGCCTGCGCCGCACTCAAGCCAGCCAACTTGAACTTCGTGCAAGCCGCATCGCTGCCGATGGTCAGTTTGACCAGCTGGCAGGCGTTGCATGAACGCGCACAGCTAAAACCCGGCCAGGCTGTATTCATCCCGGCCGGCTCAGGCGGCATTGGCACCTTCGCGATCCAACTGGCAAAACACTTGGGCGCTACCATTGGCACCACCACCAGCAGCAAGAACATCGAGCTGGTGCGCAACCTGGGTGCGGACGACGTGATCGACTACAAGACCCAGGCATTTGAACGCCTGCTCAGCGGCTACGACCTGGTACTGGGCACCACCCGTGGCGATGAACTGGAAAAAGCGGTGGGCATTGTCAAAGCAGGCGGGAAGATTGTGTCCCTGGTCGGCCCACTGGACCGGGCGTTTGCCAAGGCTCGTAACATGAACATGTTGCTGGTGCTGCTGTTTGGTTGGATGAGCCGCAAGATCATGGGCCTGGCGAAGCGCAACAAAGTGGACTATTCGTTCTTGTTCGTTCGGCCTGATGGGGCGCAGCTTGGGGAGATAGGCAAGTTGGTTGAAGCGGAGCGGATCAAGCCGGTGATTGATCAGGTGTTTGCCTTCGATCAGGCGCAGCAGGCGCTTGATTACCTGGCCCAGGGGCGGGCTCGGGGGAAGGTTGTGGTGAAAGTTCGCTCAATGGATGGCTGAAGCTGGTCGGGCAAGAGCGTTCTCAATCACTGCGGAACATGCGTCGCATGCGCCATAACGCCACAAGCCCGCAAGACAATTAGCGGGCAAGCGCGATCACCGTAGCGGATGGCCCGCTGATCAGGGCTATGAGATATAAAACAAGCAGTAGTCCAACAGTGCCTTTTCGACACTTTGCTTATCTCTCAATACCAGTGCAACTACGATGGCCTGATCGTCCTCCACAATCTCGTAGAAAACGCGGTATCCGTTCGAATTGAGTTCTCGGTATTGAGAAATGCCCAGTTCCCCTGCTTGCGAGCTAACTGGGTACCTTGACGGAGCACCAAGGAGCTCGCCCTCAATGACGCGGATCTCGTCAGTAATTCGCTCGAACGCGGAAGAGAATCCCCTATAGGGTGCCAGATATTCGATCTGGTCTTCGATGCTTTGTTGCGCAACTTCTGTGTAGCGGATGTTCAATGTGGTCGTTTGAGTTCCTATCTCATTTGTGGGCGAACCTCCTGCTCAGGCGGGCTTTCAGGTCATCAGCCGAACAGTGTTTTCCTCGGGCATACTCGCGGGAACTCAGAGCAAGCATTTTCACCAAGGCGATTGCTTCATCGCGACGATTACGCTCTGCGTAAGACTCAACAACATAGGCAGGAATACCGTTTTGCGTAACGACCATTGGCTCATCAAGAGGCAGGTCGGATGCGTATTTTTTCAAAAAGCTAACTGTTTCAACTCTCATGAGCGAAACCTCCATCATGGTGACGTGGCCATCTTGAGGGCTACGCCATATAGGGACCGATTCTGGGCGACGCTATACCCAGAATATCCATCGTGTTTCTCATAAACACTCATTATATCTGACGGTTTTATCGATACGTCACGGGCAAAAATACAGCAAATTAAGCCCAAATCAAGACCGAATAAAAAATAGATTATTGACTTTTTGTCAATTTTTATTTGAGATAAATTTTTTCGCGCGCGCTAGCCACTTCGTTACCACGAAGGCCCTCCCACAAAAAAGCCCGCAATTATGCGGGCTCTATGGATCCATCACTTATGGATTCGGGGCAATACTGAGATCATTCCCACTCAATCGTAGCCGGCGGCTTGCTCGACACGTCGTAAGTAACGCGCGAAATACCTTCGATCTCGTTGATGATACGGCCGCTGACGGTTTCCAGCAGTTCGTACGGCAGGTGCGCCCAGCGTGCGGTCATGAAGTCCACAGTCTCTACGGCGCGCAGCGCCACGACCCAGGCGTAGCGACGGCCGTCGCCGACCACACCCACCGACTTGACCGGCTGGAACACAACGAAAGCCTGGCTGGTCTTGTGGTACCAGTCAGCCTTGCGCAGCTCTTCGATGAAGATATGGTCGGCGCGACGCAGAATGTCGGCGTATTCCTTCTTCACTTCACCCAGAATACGCACGCCCAGGCCTGGGCCCGGGAACGGGTGGCGGTAGACCATGTCGTACGGCAGGCCCAGCTCCAGGCCGATGCGGCGCACTTCGTCCTTGAACAGCTCACGCAGCGGCTCGACCAGCTTGAGGTTCATTTCCTCTGGCAGGCCACCGACGTTGTGGTGCGACTTGATCACGTGGGCCTTGCCGCTCTTGGCGCCCGCCGACTCGATCACGTCGGGGTAGATGGTGCCCTGGGCGAGGAACTGGATATTGTCCAGCTTGCTGGCCTCGGCATCGAAGATGTCGATGAAGGTGCGGCCGATGATCTTGCGCTTCTTCTCCGGGTCCGCTTCGCCTTCGAGGTTATCGAGGAACTGCTTCTCGGCATCGGCACGGATCACCTTGACGCCCATGTTCTCTTTGAACATGGCCATCACCTGGTCGCCTTCGTGCAGGCGCAGCAGGCCGTTATCAACGAATACGCACGTCAGCTGGTCGCCGATGGCGCGGTGCAGCAGCGCGGCAACCACCGAGCTGTCGACGCCGCCGGACAAGCCCAGCAACACGTTGGCCGAACCGACTTGTTCACGCACTTGGGCAATGGCGTCTTCAACGATGTTGGACGGCGTCCACAGGGCTTCGCAGCCACAGATGTCCTGCACGAAACGCGACAGAATGCGACCGCCTTGCTTGGTGTGGGTGACTTCCGGGTGGAACTGCACGCCGTAGTAGCCGCGCGCATCGTCGAACATGCCGGCAATCGGGCAGCTTGGGGTGCTGGCCAGTACATGGAAGTCGGCTGGCATCTGGGTGACTTTGTCGCCGTGGCTCATCCACACGTCCAGGCCCAGTACGCCGTCTGCGTCGACATGGTCTTCGATGCCGTCGAGCAGGCGGCTCTTGCCGACCACGTCAACGCGGGCGTAGCCGAACTCGCGCAGCTCGGAGCCTTCGACCTTGCCGCCCATCTGCTCGGCCATGGTCTGCATGCCGTAGCAGATACCCAGAACCGGTACTTTCAGGTCGAACACCGCCTGCGGCGCGCGCGGGCTGTTGGCTTCGTGGACCGACTCGGGGCCGCCGGCCAGGATGATGCCGCGTGGATTGAATTCGCGGATCGCTTCATCGGCCATGTCGAACGGGTGCAGTTCGCAGTACACGCCGATTTCGCGCACGCGGCGGGCGATCAGCTGGGTGTACTGGGAACCGAAATCGAGGATCAGGATACGGTGAGCGTGAATATCGAGGGCCATGACTCAATCTCGTCAGTGGAAATCGGAAACGACGCGGGGGGGTGATGTCAGCCCCCC
>NZ_JABWRG010000115.1:0-15384 GCF_014268825.1 Pseudomonas sp. SWRI51
GGGCTGCGCAGCAGCCCTGAGGGTTGCCTTTGGGTATCAGGGCTGCTTGGCAGCCCAACGCGGGACAAGCCCGCTCGCCACAAGGAAACTGGCCACAAGGAGATATGCCTGGCGAGAACAGGCTTGCACAAAACCCTGAAATATCCCACGCCAGATCACGCCGAGGACTCATAACATGCACCAATGGATCAACGCCCTCGCCGACCACCAAGCCCGTGGCGAAGCTTGCGTATTGGTGACCATCATCGAAGAGCGCGGCTCCACCCCGCGCAATGCAGGCTCCAAGATGGTGGTCAGCGCTAGCGCCTTGTTCGACACCATCGGCGGCGGTCACCTGGAATTCAAGGCGCTGCACATCGCCCGGCAGATGCTCGAAGAACGGCGCAGCACCCCGCACCTGGAGCGCTTCAACCTGGGCGCAAGCCTGGGACAGTGCTGCGGTGGCGTGACCGTGCTGCTGTTCGAGCCGATGACCGGCATACAGGCCGAGATCGCCGTGTTCGGTGCGGGCCATGTCGGCCGGGCTCTGGTACCCTTGCTCGCCGCGCTGCCCTGCCGGGTGCGCTGGATCGATTCGCGCGAGCAGGAGTTCCCCGAGCACATCCCCGCCGGGGTCAGCAAGGTCATCAGCGAAGAGCCGGTCGACGAAGTCGCCACGCTGCCAGCCGGCAGCTACTGCATCGTCATGACCCACAACCATGCGCTCGACCTGGAACTCACCGCCGCCATTCTCAAGCGCAACGCCTTCACCTGGTTCGGCCTGATCGGCTCGAAGACCAAGCGCGCCAAGTTCGAGCACCGCCTGCGCGAACGCGGCTTCGAAGATGCGCTGCTGGCACGCATGCGCTGCCCCATGGGCTTGGCCGAGGTCAAAGGCAAGCTGCCCATCGAGATCGCCGTGTCCATCGCCGGCGAAATCATCGCCACCTACAACGCCTGCTTCGGCCAGCATGACGCTGGCGCCAACGCAGGCCCCATTGCCCAACTGCTGCCGCCGTCCCGGCGCAGCCAAGCACTCTGACGAGCGTATTCAATGACCGCTACACGCAAAGCCTACCGCGCCGCCATCCTGCACAGCATCGCCGACCCTGCCGAAGTGGGCCTTGAGGCCTCGCAGCAATACTTCGAGGACGGCCTGCTGGTGATTGACGATGGCCGCATCAAGGCCCTGGGCCATGCCGCCGACCTGCTGCCAACGCTGGATGCCGACATTGACGTGGTGCATTACCAGGACGCCTTGATCACCCCGGGCTTCATCGACACGCATATCCACTTTCCGCAGACCGGCATGATCGGCTCCTATGGCGAGCAACTGCTGGATTGGCTCAATACCTACACCTTCCCCTGCGAAAAGCAGTTCGCCGACAAGGCCCACGCCGACAAAGTCGCGAAGATCTTCCTCCAGGAGCTGCTGCGCAACGGCACCACCACTGCCCTGGTATTTGGCAGTGTGCACCCGCAGTCGGTGAATGCGTTGTTCGAGGAAGCCGAGCGCCTGGACCTGCGCCTGATCGCCGGCAAGGTGATGATGGACCGCAACGCCCCCGACTACCTGACCGACACCGCCGAAAGCAGCTACGTCGACAGCAAGGCGCTGATCCAGCGCTGGCACGGCAAGGGCCGCCTGCACTATGCCGTGACGCCGCGCTTCGCCCCCACCAGCACCGCAGAGCAATTGCGCATGGCGGGCCAGTTGCTCAAGGAGCATCCGGGCGTGTACCTGCACACGCACCTGTCCGAAAACCTCAAGGAAATCGACTGGGTAAAAGAACTGTTCCCCGAGCAGCGCGGCTACCTGGATGTGTACGACCACTTCGAATTGCTCGGCGAGCGCTCGGTGTTCGCCCACGGCGTGCACCTGTGCGACGAGGAGTGCCAGCGCCTGGCCGAAACCGGCGCAGCGGTCGCGTTCTGCCCCACCTCCAACTTGTTCCTGGGCAGCGGGCTATTCAACCTGCCGCAGGCTGAGCGGTTCAAGGTCAATGTGGGCCTGGGCACTGACGTCGGCGCCGGCACCAGCTTCTCGTTGCTCAATACGTTGAACGAGGCCTACAAGGTGATGCAGCTGCAGGGCGCGCGCCTGCACCCGTTCAAGTCGCTGTACCTGGCCACCTTGGGTGGCGCGCGTGCGCTGCGCCTGGACGACCGTATCGGCAGCCTGCGCCCTGGCAACGATGCCGATTTCGTGGTGTTGGATTACAAGGCTACGCCGCTACTGGACTACCGCATCCAGCAGTCCACCAGCATTGAAGAGACGTTGTTCGTGCTCACCACGCTGGGTGATGACCGCACCGTACGCGAAACCTACGCTGCTGGCCGCTGCGTGCACCAGCGCTGAGATAGGGCAGGCTGGCACCGGCTCTGCCGGTGTTCGCGGCGCAAGGCCGCTCCTACACCGGAATGGGTTTGTGCCGTGCCACCTGCGCCCTACTGTAGGAGCGGCCTTGTGCCGCGACCACCGGCAAAGCCGGGGCCAGGCAAACGATCAACCCTTGGCAGAAGCCTTGGGCTTTTTCAGCAGGTGCGAGAACACCGCGTGCAGGTCATCGGAGGCGCTTTCTTCGTCAAGGTTGAGCTTGCTGTCGATGTGGTCCATGTGGTGCATCATCAGGCTCACCGCCTGCTGCGCATCCCGGGCCTCGATGGCGTCGATAAGCTGCATGTGCTCGTCATACGAGCAGTGCGAGCGGTTGCCGCTTTCGTATTGGGCAATGATCAGCGAAGTCTGCGACACCAGGCTGCGCTGGAAGCTCACCAGCGGCGCATTGCCGGCGGCCTCGGCCAGCTTCAGGTGGAACTCGCCGGACAGGCGGATACCCGCACCGCGGTCACCCCGCGAGAAGCTGTCGCGCTCCTCTTGAACCATCTGGCGCAGTTCGTTGAGCTGCTCATGGGTGGCGTGCTGCACGGCAAGCTCGGTAATGGCGCGCTCGACCATGCGCCGGGAGAAGAACACCTGGCGCGCCTCCTCCACCGTAGGGCTGGCCACCACAGCACCGCGATTGGGCCGCAGCAGCACCACGCTTTCATGGGCCAGGCGCGACAGCGCACGGCGAATGATGGTGCGGCTTACGCCAAAGATTTCACCCAGCGCTTCCTCGCTCAACTTGGTGCCCGGCGCAAGGCGCTGTTCGAGAATCGCCTCGAAGATGTGCGCGTAGACGATGTCGTCCTGGGTACCGCTGCGGCCGGCCTTGCCAGGGCGCGCAGGTTTTTTCAGAGGTTGCAGCTGTTCGTTCATGGGCTCTCGAGCACGAAGGATCTGCCAATCGGACCGTGACTGTAACGCCAGTCAACGGGTGGCTGGCAAGTCCGGGGATGGATTACTGGCCAAGGTATGGCGCCATTGTACACAGGCTGACCCGTTTCTGCAGGGGGCCTTTTAGCTATATAGCCGTTGTACGGGCAATTGTGCGCAGGAAAGATAAAACATTATTTGCATTCTTTGTACACAAAAGCATAATCCATCGAGCGACTTCCTGACCCATAAGTCAACAAAGTGGTCGGTTGTTTGCCACACCTCTCCCACGAAGCCCCCAAGTGCCCCGCTCAGGACCAGGCTTCGCACAACAAGAAAGATTGAGGAGTACTCGCTGTGGAAAGCCGCAAATCCGAAGCCCCCGCACTGGATCTCGCCCCGCCGCTCAAAACCAGCTGGCTGGAGCGGATCTTCAAGATCAAGCAACACGGCAGCACTGTAAGGACCGAATTGATCGCCGGGGTGACTACCTTCATCACCATGGCGTACATCATCTTCGTCAACCCCAACATCATGGCCGACGCCGGCATCGATCACGGCGCAGCGTTCGTCGCCACCTGCATCGCTGCCGCCCTCGGCTGCCTGCTGATGGGGCTGTATGCCAACTGGCCGGTGGGGCTTGCGCCGGGCATGGGCCTAAACGCGTTCTTTACCTATACCGTGGTCGGCACCATGGGCTACACCTGGCAGGCGGCGCTGGGCGCGGTGTTCATCTCGGGCGTATTGTTCATGTTCCTGACCCTCTCGCGGGTGCGCGAATGGCTGCTCAACAGCATCCCGGTCAGCCTGCGCCATGCCATGGGTGCCGGGGTTGGCCTGTTTCTCGGGCTGATCGGGCTGAAGACCGCCGGCATCATCGTTGCCAGCGAGGCCACGCTGATCAAGCTGGGCTCCTTGCACGAGCCGGCGCCGCTGCTGGCGGCGGCGTGCTTCCTGTTGATCGCGATCCTCAGCTACAAACGGGTGTTTGGCGCCATTCTCATCAGCATCATCGGCGTGACCGTGGCCGGCTGGGGCCTGGGGCTGGTGCAGTTCAACGGCGTGATGTCGATGCCGCCGAGCCTTGCGCCCACCTGGATGGCCATGGATGTAGCCGGTGTGTTCAACGTCAGCATGATCAGCGTGGTGCTGGCGTTTCTTTTCGTGCACATGTTCGACACCGCAGGCACGTTGATGGGGGTTGCCCAGCGCGCAGGGTTGGTGAGCGCTGACGGGCGTATCGAGAACCTGTCGCGCGCGCTCAAGGCCGACAGCGCATCGAGCGTGTTCGGCGCCGCAGTGGGCGTGCCGCCGGTCACCAGTTATGTAGAGAGCGCAGCTGGTGTGGCAGCCGGCGGGCGTACCGGCCTCACTGCAGTGGTGGTGGGCGTGCTGTTCGTTGCGGCGATGTTCTTCGCGCCGCTGGCGGGGATGATCCCGGCGTATGCCACGGCAGGTGCCCTGATCTACGTTGCAATGTTGATGATGGGCAGCATGGCGCACATTCATTGGGATGAGGCCACCGACAGCATTCCGGCCATCGTCACGTTGATCATGATGCCGCTGACCTTCTCGGTGGCCGATGGTATTGCCCTGGGCTTCATCAGCTATGTGGTGTTGAAGGCGGGGACCGGCAAGTACAAGGAAATCTCGGCGAGCCTTTGGGTGCTGTGTGGGATCTTTATTGCCAAGTTTGTGTTTCTTTGACGCAGGCCTGCTGTGAAAGCCGGTCATAGACGGTTTGAGTCCGGCATGGATACCGCCGTCGGACGCGGTCTTTGTGGGAATCCGGCATAGATACCACTGTCGGACGCGATCTTTGTGGGAGCTGGCGACAGCCTGCGATGAGGCCCGTACAGGCTGGTTGAGAACTGTGGTTTTCCTCGCAGTGGTTTTGAGATGTTTATGCGCATTCATTTGTGATGCCGACGCTTAGTCACCTTTGCGCCCTTACGGCGGGTTACTTTGCTCTTGGCTAGGCGCCCCCGGCCAAAGTAACCAAAACCGCCTGCTCCCATCATCAGTCCCGCCCGTGGCGGGATTCCCTCACTCCGGGCTTGCTCCGGGAGGACGCGCCGACGGGCCGTCCCTGGCCCGATCGGCGCTTGACGGCCATCCATGGCCGTCACCTCCCTACGCAAGCCCTGCGTTCGGCCTCCTGAAGTCGCACTCTGCGTTGCCTGAGCTACCGCGCGCTTAGAAGCAAGATCAAGATCAAGAGCGAGTGGTTCGCCCTACAAAACCCCAGACGAAAAAAAGCCCGCCAGTGTGGGGGCGGGCTAAAGACCTACGAAGATTCTTCTAGCGACCAACTAGCTTCCCCGATAGGTCGAGTAACTGTACGGCGAGATCAGCAGCGGCACGTGGTAGTGCTCCTGCTGGGCATCAATGCCAAAGCGCAGCACGACCACGTCCAGAAACGCCGTGCCCGGCAGCGCAACGCCGCGGGCGCGGTAGTAGTCGCCGGCACTGAACTGCAACTGATAGACACCGGTGCGGTAGTCATCACCCTGCAGCAGCGGCGCATCGACACGGCCATCACTGTTGGTCAGCGCGGTAGTCACCAGTTCCAACTGCTGGCCTTCGACACGGTACAACTCGACCTTGATCGAGCTGCCCGGGCAGCCATGCGCGGCATCCAGTACGTGTGTGGTCAAACGTCCCATTTGCTTGTCGCCTCTAGTCGTATGCGTGGGCAAAAAATACACGCCAGCCAACGGGCACGGGGCCTGTGGTGTGCGGGAATGGCACCATTAAGACAGTTTCGATTTAAATTGTACACAATTTTCTGAACCCTGCACCGCCCTGCAGCAGCCTCGCCCTATAAAGGTGCCAAACGTCGCCAATGCAGCAACCATGGCGGGGGGAGACGCTTTATCTGACCAACCGGGCAGGTTTCTTGCAAGGCTTTTCTGCGCGACAGATGGGAAGAAATGCTGAAAAACAGGATTACAAATGATTTCAGAAGTTGTATACAATCAACCCATCCGGTGGTGCGACATCCCGACGCGGCACGCCCACCCCGCCCCAACGCACAAGAAGGAAGACTGCAGTGAGCGCTGACTATCCTCGCGACCTGATCGGTTACGGCAACAACCCTCCTCACCCGCAATGGCCGGGGAATGCCCGCATTGCGCTGTCTTTCGTGCTCAATTACGAAGAAGGCGGCGAGCGCAACGTGCTGCACGGCGACAAAGAGTCCGAAGCCTTCCTCTCTGAAATGGTCGCGGCCCAGCCCCTGCAGGGTGTGCGCAACATGAGCATGGAATCGCTCTACGAATACGGCAGCCGCGCAGGCGTGTGGCGCCTGCTCAAGCTGTTCAAGGACAGCGGCGTGCCGCTGACCGTGTTTGCCGTGGCCATGGCCGCCCAGCGCCACCCGGATGTCATCCGCGCCATGGCCGAGGCTGGCCACGAAATCTGCAGCCACGGCTATCGCTGGATCGACTACCAGTACATGGACGAGGCCCAGGAGCGCGAGCACATGCTCGAAGCCATCCGCATCCTCACCGAAATCACCGGCGAGCGCCCGGTCGGCTGGTACACCGGCCGCACCGGCCCGAATACCCGCCGGCTGGTCATGGAAGAAGGCGGTTTTCTGTACGACAGCGACACCTACGACGACGACCTGCCCTACTGGGAACCGAACAACCCCACCGGCAAGCCGCACCTGGTGATCCCCTACACCCTGGACACCAACGACATGCGCTTCACCCAGGTGCAGGGCTTCAACTGCGGCGAGCAGTTCTTCCAGTACCTAAAGGATGCCTTCGACGTGCTCTACGAAGAAGGCGCCGAGGCGCCGAAGATGCTCTCCATCGGCCTGCACTGCCGCCTGGTCGGCCGCCCGGCACGCCTGGCCGCGCTCAAGCGCTTCGTCGACTACGCAAAAAGCCACGAGCAGGTGTGGTTCGCCCGTCGCGCCGACATCGCCCGCCACTGGCACGCAACCCACCCGTACAAGAAAGAGAACGCCTGATGACCGCCTTCAAGACCCTCAAGCCTTCCACGCTCGGCCGCGCCGCCTTCGTCGAGGCCTTTGCCGACATCTACGAGCATTCGCCGTGGGTTGCCGAAAAAGCCTATGACCTGGGGCAACTGGCCGAACTGGACGAAATCGAGGTGTTGCACCAGCGCATGAGCGACATCCTGCTCAGCGCAAGCCAGGCCGAGCAATTGGCGCTGATCAACGCCCACCCGGACCTCGCCGGCAAAGCAGCGGTACAGGGCGAGCTGACTGAGTCGAGCACCAACGAGCAGGCCGGTGCCGGCATCCACCAATGCACCCCCGAAGAATTCGCCCGCTTCACCGAGCTCAACGACAGCTACAAGGCCAAGTTCCGCTTCCCGTTTATCATGGCGGTCAAGGGCAGCAACCGGCACCAGATCCTTGCCGCCTTCGAAAAGCGCATCCATAACGACCAGGATGCCGAATTCAAGGAAGCCCTGGCGCAGATCAACCTGATCGCGCTGTTCCGCCTGCTGCAGCTGTAAGGTCCAGGCCACCTCGCCCCGACCCAAACCAGAAAAACAACGAACTTAGAAGAGATAACCCCATGCGCACCCTGATGATCGAGCCCCTGACCAAAGAAGCTTTCGCCCCGTTCGGTGACGTGATCGAAACCGATGGCAGCGACCACTTCATGATCAACAACGGCTCGACCATGCGCTTTCACAAGCTCGCCACGGTCGAAACCGCCGAGCCTGAAGACAAGGCGATCATCAGCATCTTCCGCGCCGACGCGTTGGACATGCCGCTGACAGTACGCATGCTTGAACGCCATCCGCTGGGCAGCCAGGCTTTCATTCCGCTGCTCGGCAACCCCTTTCTGATCGTGGTCGCGCCACTTGGCGATGCACCTGTATCAGGTTTGGTCCGAGCCTTCCGCAGTAACGGCAGGCAGGGCATCAATTACCATCGCGGCGTCTGGCACCACCCGGTGCTGACGATCGAAAAGCGGGATGACTTCCTGGTGGTTGATCGCAGTGGTTCTGGCAACAACTGCGATGAGCATTACTTCCCCGAGGAACAGATGTTGATCCTCAATCCCCACCAATAAGAGAAGGTCGGTCATCCAGAGGCGGCAAGCACGGTTTGCAGCAGCGACCAGGTCAGACTGTTCGCTGCCCTGTAGTTGCGCGCACGCCTGCCTGCAATGCCTGAACGGGTGCCCGGCAAGAGGTACATACTGTGGAAGCACACCTTCACGAATGGCTGAACCTGAGCATTCGCTGGGTTCACATGATCACTGGTGTCGCCTGGATCGGCGCATCGTTCTACTTCGTCTGGCTGGAGAACCACCTGAACCGCAGCAACCCGCGCGATGGGTTGTCGGGTGATCTCTGGGCCATCCACGGCGGTGGTATCTACCACCTGGAGAAATACAAGCTCGCTCCACCGAAAATGCCCGAGAACCTGCACTGGTTCAAATGGGAAGCCTACTTCACCTGGATGTCCGGGATCGCCCTGCTGTGCGTGGTGTTCTACTGGAACCCGACCCTGTACCTGCTCGCCCCCGGCAGCACCCTGAGCGGTGCCGAAGGCGTGGCCATTGGTATTGGCTCGTTGATTGCCGGCTGGTTCATCTACGACCTGCTCTGCGACTCGCCCCTGGGCAAGCGCCCGGCACTGCTCGGCGCCGTGTTGTTCGTGCTGATCATCGCCGCATGCTGGGGCTTCAGCCTGGTGTTCAGCGGCCGTGGCGCCTACCTGCATACCGGCGCGATCATCGGCACCATCATGGTCGGCAACGTGTTCCGCATCATCATGCCGGCGCAGCGCCAACTGGTGGCGGCAATCGAGAACAACCAGACCCCGGACCCGCTGCTGCCGGCCAAAGGGCTGCTGCGCTCGCGCCACAACAACTACTTCACCCTGCCGGTGCTGTTCATCATGATCAGCAACCATTTCCCGAGCACCTACGGTAGCCAGTACAACTGGCTGATCCTGGCTGGCATTGCGGTAGCGGCGGTATTGATCCGCCACTACTTCAACACACGCCACGACAGCAACAAGTACGCCTGGACCCTGCCAGTCGGTGCCCTGGCGATGATCTGCCTGGCCTATGTCACCGGCCCCAAGCCGCTGCCAACCGCCCCCGAACAGGCCGCCGCCAAGGTCGAGTACCAGCCCCTGCCGGCCACCGCCGTCGGCGGCAAGACCGCCGCCGAACTGCGCGCCGAGGAAGCGGCCAAACCTGCCACGCAGCCCGAGCCGCCAGCCCAGGCCAGCGCTCCGATAGCCAGCGCAGGCTTTGACAAGATCCACAATGTGATCCAGGAACGCTGCACGGTGTGCCACTCGTCAAAACCCACCAGCCCACTGTTCAGCGCAGCGCCGGGCGGCGTGATGTTCGACACCCCGCAGCAGATCCAGGCCCAGGCCGCACGCATCCAGGCCCAGGCCGTGGCCAGCCAGATCATGCCGCTGGGCAACATCACCCAGATGACTGTCGAGGAACGCAAGCTGGTCGGCGACTGGATCGCCAAAGGCGCCCAGGTCAACTGACCACGCCCGTCGGCCAAGCCCGCTTTCTGTAGGAGCGGGCTTGCCCCGCGAAATGCCCGCAAGCTCTAGGGTCTGTCTGAAATGCAGATACATTTCAGACAGACCCTAAGCAACAAGCAAGCATCGAGCCCAGGCTTCAGGCGCGCACCACAGGCTTCCCATCGAAGCCTGGCGCCTGAGGCTTGCCGCTTGGATCCGAGAATAAAAACAAAACTCGAGGTGCTGCATGTCCGAGTCACCCAAGGCGTACATTCCGGTTGCGCCGCCGCGACAGCCCCTGCCCCTGTTCCAACTGTTTCTGGTAGGCCTGCAACACGTTCTGCTGATGTACGGCGGCGCCATTGCCGTGCCGCTGATCATCGGCCAGGCCGCGGGCCTTTCCCGCGAAGAAGTGGCCTTTCTGATCAACGCCGACCTGCTGGTAGCGGGCGTCGCCACCTTGGTGCAATCCTTCGGCATCGGTGCGGTCGGCATCCGCATGCCGGTGATGATGGGCGCCAGCTTCGCGGCCGTTGGCAGCATGGTGGCCATGGCCGGCATGCCCGGCGTTGGCCTGCAGGGCATCTTTGGCGCGACCATTGCGGCCGGCTTCTTCGGCATGCTGATCGCACCGTTCATGTCCAAAGTGGTGCGTTTCTTCCCGCCACTGGTCACCGGCACCGTGATTACCTCGATTGGCCTTTCGCTGTTCCCGGTTGCCGTCAACTGGGCCGGTGGCGGGCACGAGGCACAAACCTTCGGCTCGCCGATCTACCTGATGGTCGCAGGCCTGGTACTGGCGGTGATTCTGCTGATCAACCGCTTCATGCGCGGCTTCTGGGTCAATGTCTCGGTGTTGCTGGGCATGGGCCTGGGCTACGTGCTGGCAGGCTCGATCGGCATGGTCGACCTGTCGGGCCTTGCGCAGGCGCCCTGGCTGCAGGTGGTGACCCCGCTGCACTTCGGCATGCCGACCTTCAGCCTGGCGCCGATCCTGTCGATGTGCCTGGTGGTGGTGATCATCTTCGTCGAGTCGACCGGCATGTTCCTGGCCCTGGGCAAGGTCACCGACCGTGAAGTCACCCCTGGCATGCTGCGCCGTGGCCTGCTGTGCGATGCCGGTGCCTCGTTCGTGGCCGGCTTCTTCAACACCTTCACCCACTCCTCCTTCGCCCAGAACATCGGGCTGGTGCAGATGACCGGGGTGCGCTGCCGCTACGTCACTGTGGTTGCCGGCGCCCTGCTGATTCTGCTCAGCCTGCTGCCCAAGGCCGCCTACCTGATTGCCTCCATCCCACCGGCCGTGCTGGGCGGGGCTTCCATCGCCATGTTCGGCATGGTCACCGCCACCGGCATCAAGATCCTCCAGGAGGCCGACATCAGCGACCGGCGCAACCAGTTGCTGGTGGCGGTGAGCGTGGGCTTTGGCTTGATTCCGGTGGTGCGCCCGGACTTCTTCGCCCAGATGCCGCAATGGATGGAGCCGATCACCCACAGCGGCATCGCCATGGCGACCCTCAGCGCCTTGGTGTTGAACGTGCTGTTCAACATTCTTGGCGGCGCCGGCCGCGCGGCCCACAACGACGCCTGTCACCAGCACTGACGCCCTTTGCCGCGTAAACCGCCCGCACGCCTGACCGCGTGGGGGTGGCTGCGCCCCGCAAAAGGCCCAACGCACAAAAACAATAAGCAGGGACTCATCACATGAAGCATATGACAACGTCTTTCGTTCTGGGCAGCAGCCTGCTGGCCACCCTCCCCTCGCAGGCCGGTGAATGGCTGCAGTGGCACGGCGAAAGCCTGACGTACCTGTACGGCAAGGACTTCAAGGTCAACCCCGACATCCAGCAAACCATCACCTTCGAACACGCCAATAAATGGAAATACGGTGACACGTTCCTGTTCATCGACAAGATTTTCTACAACGGCAAGGCCGACCCAGGCAAAGGCGTGACCACCTATTACGGCGAGTTCAGCCCGCGCCTGTCGCTGGGCAAGATCTTCGACCGTAAGTTCGCCTTCGGCCCGGTCAAGGATGTGCTGCTGGCGATGACCTACGAGCGCGGCGAAGGCGACAACGAGGCCTACCTGATCGGCCCGGGTTTCGACCTGAGCGTGCCCGGCTTCAACTATTTCACCCTGAACTTCTACCTGCGCAACACCGAAGGCGCGCGCCCTGGCGACAATGTCTGGCAAATCACCCCGGCCTGGTCGTATACGGTGCCGGTGGGCAAGTCGGACATTCTCATCGACGGCTACATGGACTGGGTGACCGACAACGACCAGAACCGCCGGGGCACCTATCACGCCAACCTGCACTTCAACCCGCAGGTCAAATACGACCTGGGCAAGGCGCTGAACATCGGCGCCAAGCAGCTGTATGTGGGCTTTGAGTACAGTTACTGGAAGGACAAGTACGGCATCGACAGCCGTGGCAGCCTGCAAAGCAACCAGAGCGTCGCCAGTGCCTTGGTGAAAGTGCATTTTTGAAGCATCGCAAGCCCGAAATACCCCGCTCCAGGACGGAGCACTTGAGGCCCGGCGCGCAAGTGAGTAATCTGCGCGCCCCCTCGATCGGGGCAGGACGGAACCTGCCCGCGTTTGCTGACTGCCCGGTCAATAAAAACAGGCAGTCGGCCAACGTGTTGCCAGCCTGAAATAGCCATTTTCATCCGTTCAGAAAGCCGTCGAGCAGGACCGTTGCAGCAGGCCCGGAAAGAGGCCCGCGCAACGCTTGCCAAACAGCTGTGGCCAATCGAAAAAAGCTGACTCAAAAGACAAAAACAGCGCTCGAGCGCTGACAACAGATCCAACTCAAGGGAGCGAAACATGCGTATCACCAACAGCCTTATCCTCGCTGGCGGCCTGCTGGCCTGTGGCGCCGCCCAGGCCGATGACCTGCTGCAGTGGCAGAACAACAGCCTGACCTACCTATGGGGCAAGAACTTCAAGGTCAACCCGGCCATCCAGCAGACCGTGACCTTCGAGCACGCCGACGCCTGGAAATACGGCGACAACTTCCTGTTCGTCGACAAGATCTTCTACCAGGGCAAGAAAGACGCCGGCAACGGCCCGAACACCTACTACGGCGAATTCAGCCCGCGCCTGTCGTTCGGCAAGATCTTCGACCAGAAGATCGAATTCGGCCCGGTCAAGGACGTGCTGTTGGCAATGACCTACGAGTTTGGCGAGGGTGATACCGAGTCTTACCTGATTGGCCCAGGTTTCGACCTGGCGATCCCTGGTTTCGACTATTTCCAGTTGAACTTCTACCAGCGCACCACCGATGGCAGCCGCGCCGGCGACAACGTCTGGCAGATCACCCCGGTGTGGTCGTACACCGTGCCGGTCGGTTCGTCCGACATCCTCATCGACGGTTTCATGGACTGGGTGGTGGACAACGACGAGAACCGCCGTGGCACCTACCAGGCCAACCTGCACTTCAACCCGCAGATCAAATATGACCTGGGCAAGGCATTGCACCTGGGCGAGAAGCAGTTGTACGTGGGTGTGGAATACGACTACTGGAAGAACAAGTACGGCATCAAGGATAGCGACGCGTTCACCACCGACCAGAACACCATGAGTTTCTTGGTGAAAGTGCACTTCTAAGCACATGCAGCAAACGCTAAATAACTGATTTATGAAGCGTCGGATTCTATCGTTTTGTACAAACCTGTTAGGGCCTCATCGCAGGCTAGCGCCAGCTACCACAGAGTTGCGCACAGCCGCAATATCGAGGCCTGGCGCAGACTCCTGTGGGAGCTGGCGCCAGCCTGCGATGAGGCCCTTACAGGCCTGCACATAACTGTGCCGCCCACAAAAGCAGCCTTCATGCATCCTATGGCCTCAGGCGCCAGGTCGCAGCGCCTTCCATAGCTTGCCAGCCACTGTAACCACCGCCAGCACCACAGCCCCCGCAATCACCCCGGCCACGCCATTGAGCAGCGCCCCGGTCATCGCCCCACCCCGGCCATCGGCGAACGCTTCAATGGCGTGATGCAGCGGCGCGATGCCGTGCACCAGAATACCGCCACCGACCAGGAACATCGCCGCAGTGCCCACCACCGACAGCGTCTTCATCATGTACGGCGCCGCATGCAGGATGCCGTTGCCAATACTGCGGCTCAGCTTCGAAGCCTTTTGCGTCATCCACAGGCCAAGGTCGTCGAGCTTGACGATACCGGCTACCAGCCCATACACGCCGATGGTCATCACCACCGCAATGCCCGACAGCACGATGATCTGCTGGGTCAGCGGGGCATCGGCGACCGTGCCCAGGGTAATGGCGATGATTTCTGCCGAAAGGATGAAGTCGGTACGCACCGCGCCCTTGATCTTGTCCTTCTCGAACGCCACCAGGTCGACCTTGGCGTCGGCCAACGCCTGTTTGCGCGCCTCATGCTGGGCGGCGTCATCGTCCTTTTTGTGCAGAAACTTGTGCGCAAGCTTTTCAAAACCTTCAAAGCACAGGTAGGCACCGCCGACCATCAGCAATGGCGTTACCGCCCAAGGGATGAACGCGCTGATCAACAGCGCTGCGGGCACCAGGATCGCCTTGTTCAACAGCGAGCCCTTGGCCACCGCCCACACCACCGGGATTTCCCGCTCTGCGCGCACCCCGGTAACCTGTTGGGCATTGAGCGCCAGGTCGTCGCCAAGCACCCCTGCGGTCTTCTTCGCGGCCACCTTGGTCATCAACGAAACATCGTCGAGCACCGTGGCGATATCGTCGATCAGTACCAGTAAGCTGCTTGCTGCCATGTTCGTTTGCATCCAGAGAGAGTCGAATGGGCGCAATTCTAGCCCAAAGACGCTGCCTTGAGCGCCCGTCCGGGCGGGTGCTACCATGCCGGACCCCGTATGCAGGGGGCCAGACACGAGGAAGACCCCTGACAATGAGCACCATTCGCGAGCGCAACAAGGAACTGATCCTGCGCGCGGCCAGTGAAGAATTCGCCGACAAGGGCTTCGCCGCCACCAAAACCAGTGATATTGCGGCCAAGGCGGGTTTGCCCAAGCCGAACGTGTATTACTACTTCAAGTCCAAGGACAACCTGTATCGCGAGGTGCTTGAAAGCATCATTGCGCCGATCATGCAGGCTTCCACGCCGTTCAACGCCGATGGCGACCCCAAGGAAGTGCTGAGCGCCTACATCCGCTCCAAAATCCGCATCTCCCGCGACCTGCCGCATGCCTCCAAGGTGTTCGCCAGCGAGATCATGCACGGCGCGCCGCACCTGTCGTCCAGCCAGGTCGAGCAGCTCAACGAGCAGGCCCGGCATAACATCGAGTGCATCCAGCGCTGGATCGAGCGCGGGCAGATCGCCCATGTCGACCCGCACCACCTGATGTTCAGCATCTGGGCAGCGACCCAGACCTACGCCGATTTCGACTGGCAGATTGCAGTGATTACCGGCAAGGCCAAGCTTGCCGACAGTGATTACGAAGCGGCGGCCGAGACCATCATCCGCCTGGTATTGAAGGGCTGCGAGCCAGAGGCAGCCTGACAGACCACCATCGCGAGCCATGGGGAAGTCCAAGGCTCCGCGCACGCCTGCACCGGCCTCATCGCAGGCTGTCGCCAGCTCCCACAGAGGCCATGTTCAACCGCAATATTGCTGGTTGGAGCCAATCCTGTGGGAAATGATAGAGAGTT